>CAISJD010000183.1 GCA_903885605.1 uncultured Chthonomonas sp.
GCCGTCGACTTCAGCAACGGCGCCTCCCACGGCGTCTGCAGCCTCTTCCTTCAGCGGCTCGGGTGCGAGCTGGTTCCGCTGAACGAGCGGCCCGCACGGCGCTTTTCTCATGCCCCTGCGCCACAGGTCGAGAACATGCGCCAACTGGAGGCCGTGCTGCCTTACGTCAAGGCCGACGTGGGCGCGGCGATCAACGTCGACGGCGATCGCGCCGGCTTCGTCACACACGACGGGCGCGCCCTGTCAGAGGAAGTGGCGCTGCCGCTCGTGGTGGACCATGTCCTGGCACGGCGGCCCGGGCTGGTCGTAACCAACCTCTCGACTTCGCAGATGGTCGATGCCGTCGCTGCGCGGCATGGCTCCACGGTCCTGCGTGCGGAGGTGGGCGAGGGGTACGTTATGGACCGTGCGGCGCTTGAGGGCGCCGTTGTCTGCGGCGAGGGATGCGGCGGCGTCGCCCTCACGCCGCAGAGCGCGACCTTCGACGCCCTTCAGACACTCGGACAGGTCCTGGAGGCGATGGCGCTGTCGGGCGCGACCCTTGCCGACCTCACCGCCGGCTTGCCTGTCTTTGCCATGCGCAAGGGCGAGCTTGCCTGTTCGCCGGACCGGGTCTACCGGGTGATAGAGGCGGTGCGTGAGGAGTTTGACGATGCCGTTGTGAACGAGGCGGACGGGGTCCGGCTGGCATGGCCTGATCAGTGGTTGCACGTCCGCGCCTCCAACACAGAGCCCATTGTGCGGATCATCGCCGAGGCGCCCGACCAGACGGCCCTGGACGCGCTCTTCAGCCGCGCGGATACCGCTGCCCGGCGCGGGGCCTCAGGTTTCGGCCGGTCCGACCACAACCCGGCGGGATCGGCTACGCGGAGCGGCAAGCCATGAGAAGGCCATTGGCCCTGAAGATCGGGATATCCGGAGTTCGGGGCGTCGTCGGTCAGGCGTTGACACCACAGCTCATCAGCTCCTTCGCTGCGGCGTTCGGCTCGCACATCGGCCGCGGGCGTGTGCTGGTCGGCACAGACAGCCGGCCGTCGCGGGACATGGTTCGGCATGCCACCATCAGCGGGCTACTCAGCGTCGGATGCCAACCCGTCGACCTGGGCATCTTGCCCGTCCCGGCACTCCAACTGCACATTCGCACCACGGGCGCATTCGGCGGGGTCTGCGTTACTGCCAGCCATAACCCCATCGAGTGGAACGCGCTCAAGTTCTTCGGCGCCGACGGCATCCTCCTGCGGCCGGCGCAGGCCGAGGAGCTGACCGACCTCTACCACCAGGGCGTGTTCCCGCGGATCGCCGGCCCCGACATACCCGAGGTCCTCTTCGACGATACCGCCATTGAGCTGCACCTTCAGGCGATCCTCGCCTCCGTTGATGTCGACCTCATTCGCAGTCGGCGGTTGCACGTGGCGGTGGACTGCTGCAACGGCGCCGCGTCTCGGGCCACGCCCCAGTTCCTGGAGAGGCTTGGGTGCCGCGTGACGGCCATCCATACCGACCCGGACCAGCCCTTTCCGCACAACCCCGAGCCCATTCCGGCCAATCTGGGCGACCTCTGCCGGGCCGTTCGCGAGAGCGGCGCCCACGTGGGCTTCGCGCAGGACGCCGACGCCGATCGCGTCGCCGTGGTGAACGAGCGTGGCGAGCCCATCGGCGAGGAGGCGGGCCTGGCCCTCGCGGTCCTTCGACGCCTGGAGGTTGAGCCGTCGCCGGTGGTGGTCAATATGTCCACCAGCCGCATGGTCGATGACGTGGCCGTGCGCCACGGGTGTACCGTCCATCGCGCCAAGGTCGGCGAGGTGAACGTTGTGGAGAAGATGCTGGCCGTGGGCGCCCCCATCGGCGGTGAGGGCAACGGCGGCGTGATCAGCCTCCGCACTAACGCCTGCCGCGACAGCTTCGTCGGCATGGCGATCCTGCTGGAGGCCCTTGCCGCCCGAGGCGGCGCCTTCTCGTCCTTCCGGGAGGAGGTCCCGACCTACTCTTTCCTCAAAGAGAAGATCACCTTCCCGGCTCGAGAGGTGGCCACGGCCCTGCGGAGGTTCCGCGAGCGGAACGCCGGGCATCAGATGGACCTGTCGGACGGCGTCAAGGTGACCTGGCCGGACCGCTGGGTCCAGGCGCGATCATCCAACACGGAGCCGATCATCCGTGTCCTGGCCGAGGCCCCGACCGACGCCGAAGCCCGGCGGCTGGTCGACGAGGCCTTCGCCGCGCTGAGCGGCTAGGCCGAAACGGTCCCGCCGGCGGGTACGCATTGCGCGGAGCCCCTCGTTGTGATAAAATGAGGGTGCGCGGAGAGATGGCTGAGTGGTCGAAAGCGGCCGCCTGCTAAGCGGTTGTAGGGGTGTTAAGCCCTTACCCCGGGTTCGAATCCCGGTCTCTCCGCCATACTATGGGCCGACAAGCGCGGGGCGTTCGGCGGGAAGCCGAGCGATCCCGCGTTTCCGGCTGTGCCGACGGTGCGTCGCGCCGATGCACCCACCTCACCCTATGACAAAAGACGGCCAGGCCGCATCGATATCTGGACCCGGCGGCGGCACCCGCGCCCGCGGCGCGCTGGGATTGTTCGCCGCCCTCTTCCTCGCCCTGTCCGCAGTTCCCGCCCGCTCGCTGGATGTTGCCGAGTACCTGCGCATTCGCCGCGAGACGGCCTGCAACCGCGCCCTTGCGGCATCTGACGTGGCTGCGGCTCCCGCGAGCCACCGTGACGCTGTGCTGGAACTGCGCGGCGCCATATGCGGCGTGGTCTCCTCTGGTTCGGCTGTGAAGTTCCTACTTGTGCCCGAGCAGGGGGCCTCCCTGCTTCTCGAGGCGCCTCCCGGCGGCGATCCGCTGGTATCCGCTGCGGGAAGCCAGAGGGTGCGTGTCCTGGCTCGGGTCGTCGATGGCGCCATAGGGAATGTCGCCCCCTTGCAGCCCATCGCGGTCGCCTCTGACGCGGAAGTGACCGCGCAGGAGCGCGCCTGGGAGCAGCGAGAGTCCGCTCGGCGGCAGGCGCTCGCCTCTCGGTCCATGACCGCTGCGGCAGGCCGGTCGGTCCGGTATGCCGCCCCTCCCATGCCGCCGCCTGCCCCGGGCGAGCTGAGCGAGTTGGCTCGGAAGTACCTCAGTCCCGTCGGCCAGGGCATCTACACCGCCTACGCGGGCTTCATCGCCGGATGGAACCCGCGCCTCCCTCGGCACCAGGTCGACCAGATCACCGTCAGTCTGCTCTATTTCGCGGAGCGCCACCGCGTCGATCCGCGGCTTGCCGTGGCGCTGATCATCTGCGAGTCGGGCTTCAACCCCAACGCGAAGTCGCGCGCCGGGGCGCAGGGGCTGGGGCAACTGATGCCGTTCAACTCGCGCGCATTCGGCCTATCGAACCCCTACGATCCGATGCAGAACGTTCGCGTGTCGATGAATATCCTTAAGATGAAGCTGCAGATATACAAGGAGTCGGGCGTCCCGGACGGGCAGATCACGCCGCGGCAGGTGGCGCTCACGCTGGCCGCCTACAACGCAGGCTCGGGCGCTGTACGGAAGTTCGGCGGAGTTCCGCCCTATCGCGAGACCCAGCGCTACGTCGCCCGCGTGATGGGCCTGTACAAGCGCCTCTGCGGCATCCCTTAGCCCTCCGTCGCCGCGCGCGGTTTGACCGCCCACGCCCAATCCCGGTACAATCCTCTTTCAGCTTCTGAAGGCGAGGCGAATCTGCGTGAAGTACAACGCCCCCAAGTACATGAACGATGTCCTACCCGTTGCGCGGCCGGACAAGGCCTGGCTGCATTCTGCGCGGTGGCGCGCCGTTGAGCGCGTCTTCCAGGATGTTTGCCGGCTCTACGGCTACCGCGAGATCCGGACCCCGGTCATGGAGAGCACGGAGCTCTTCACCCGCAGCATCGGGGAAGGGACGGACATCGTCTCGAAGGAGATGTTCAGCTTTGAGACGCGCGGCGGAGCAGGCGTGACGCTGCGGCCCGAGGGCACCGCCCCGGTCATCCGCGCCTACCTGGAGAATGGCCTGGCGTCCGAGGGCTCGCTCACCAAGCTCTACTACATCGCGCGGGTCTACCGCTATGAGCGCGGGCAGAAGGGGCGCTACCGCGAGCACCAGCAGACCGGCGTCGAGGTCCTCGGCTCGGCCGAGCCGCTCGTCGATGCCGAAGTGATCTCCCTCGCCGTTGAGTTCTACCGACGCCTCGGCATCGCGGACACCGAGCTACGCATCAACTCCGTCGGGTGCCCGTCATGTCGCCCGGCCTATCGAGAGCAGCTACTCGACTTTGCGCGTCCGCTGTTGGACCAGATGAGCGCCGACAACCGCACGAGGTTCGCCACCAACCCGCTCCGCATGCTGGACAGCAAGGAGACGCAGGATCGCCAGGCCTTGGAGCACGCGCCGCGCCTCGTGGATGCCTTGTGCGAAGGGTGTGCAGGTCACTTCGCGACGCTCTGCGACCTTCTCAGGGCGCTGGAGATCCCGTTCAGCCTGGATCCGCATCTGGTGCGGGGGTTTGACTACTACACGCGCACTGCCTTCGAGATCGTCTCACGCGGCCTCGGCGCCATGAATGCCATCGGTGGCGGCGGCCGGTACGACGGCCTGGTCGAGGAGTGTGGCGGTCCCGCCACTCCGGGCATCGGTTTCGGGATCGGCACGGAGCGGTGCCTGATCGCGCTGGAGGCGGCCGGCATCGAGCTGCCTGTGGACGACGAAGCGCCCGTCGCCTTCGTTGTGGCGATCGGCCCGGCCGAGCGCGCGCGCGCCGCACGGCTGCTCCTGGACCTCCGCCGCGCGGGCGTGGCCTGCGATGCCGACTACGGTGCACGCTCCATGAAGGCGCAGATGCGGCAGGCGTCGCGTCTTGGGGCGCGATGGGCGGTGATCCTGGGCGAGGATGAGCTATCACGCGGGGCCTGCTCGCTGAAGGATCTGCAGGGCGGCGCGCCGCAGTGTGAGACGGCGCTGGCGAACCTGGTGGAGCGGCTGTCGCAGTAGCCATAGGAAGAGGGGGAGGCAAACTTGGAGACCTGGCAGCGAACGGTAGACTGTGGCGCACTGCGGGCGGAGCACGTGGGACAGCATGTGGTGCTCAACGGCTGGGCGCACAGCGTTCGCGACCATGGCGACCTGGTCTTCATCGACCTGCGTGACCGCACGGGCCTGGTCCAGCTCCGCGCCGACGCGGCCTCTGGGGCTGAGGCCGTGGCAGCCGCCGCAGGTGTGAAACCCGAGTTTGTCGTCAGCGTCACGGGTGAGGTCCGGCGGCGCGCCGACGGCATGGAGAACCCCAAGCTCGACACCGGCGCGGTGGAGGTGAACATTGTCAGCCTCCAGGTCCTCAACACCTGCCGACAGCCGCTTCCGTTCCAGCTCAGCGACGAGGCGCACATGGCTCTGGTGAACGAAGAGCTTCGTGTGAAGTACCGGTACCTCGACCTCCGCCGACCGTCGATGTATCAGACCCTCAAGCTGAGGCACGATGTGGTGGCCCTCATGCGTCGGCACCTGGGTTCGAAGGGCTTCCTCGAGATCGAGACGCCTATCTTCACGAAGTCAACGCCCGAAGGCGCTCGTGACTACCTGGTGCCGTACCGCCTGGAACCGGGCTTCTTCTACGCCCTGCCGCAGTCGCCGCAGCAGTATAAGCAGCTGCTCATGGTCGCCGGATGCGAGCGCTACTTCCAGATCGCACGCTGCTTCCGCGACGAGGCCCAGCGCGCCGACCGCCAGCCCGAGTTCACGCAGCTCGACGTTGAGATGTCCTTCGTCACTCAGGAGGACATCCTGAAGCTGACGGAAGAGCTCACGATCGAGCTTGTGGAGAGCCTATCGGCGAAGACGCTCGGCTCCAAGCCGTTCACGCGTCTGACCTATGACCAGGCGATGGCACGCTATGGCTCCGACAAGCCCGACCTCCGCTTTGGGCTGGAGCTGGTGGACCTGGGCGAGTGCCTCCGTGAGACCACATTCGGCGTTTTTCGCTCCACGCTCGATGCCGGCGGGCTCGTCAAGGCCCTTCGGTACCCGGGCGGTGCGTCCCTCTCCCGCAAGGAGATCGATACCCTGGGCTCCATGGCCCGCGACAGCGGCGCGAAGGGCCTCGCCTACCTTCAGGTCGACGCCGGAACGGACGGCAGCGTCCTCTCGGCTCGCGGCCCTGTGGCGAAGCACCTGACGCCTGACGAACTGGCCGCCGTCCTTGCCGCGGCACAGGCGGAGCCGGGCGACCTCGTCCTCTTCGCCGCCGATCGTCCGAAGATCGTCGCCCAGGTGCTGGGCCGGATGAGGACGGAGATAGGCTCTCGCCTGAAGCTCGCGGACCCGAACGTTCTCTACTTCTGCTGGGTCACCGACTTCCCGCTGGTGGAATGGAACGACGACGAGGCGCGGTGGGACGCCAGCCACCATCCATTCACCATGCCGCATCCTGAGGATCTGGCATTCCTATTGGAGGACCCGGGCCGCGTCCGGGCGCAGTGCTACGACATCGTCTGCAACGGCGTCGAGTGGGCTTCCGGTTCGATCAGGATCCATCGGCGCGAGATCCAGGCGCAGGTCTTCGGCCTCCTGGGGATCGATGAGGCCACGCAGCAGGAGCGGTTCGCGCATATGCTGGAGGCGTTCGAGTTCGGCGCCCCGCCGCACGGGGGCATCGCTCCGGGCATCGATCGGTTGATTATGCTGCTGACCGATACAGAGAACATCCGCGAGGTGATGGCCTTCCCCAAGCTGGGCGGCGGCTCAGACCCGATGATGGGCGCTCCCAGCGAGGTAGATGCCGCGCAACTGGCCGAACTGGGTCTGCGCATCGTGAAGGAGTAGGTCCGAACCCGCGCCATTTGACTCGGCATCGCCACTGCCGCTATAATGCCTTGAGTTGCCCTCGTAGCTCAGCGGATAGAGTACCGGCCTCCGGAGCCGGGTGCACAGGTTCGAGTCCTGTCGAGGGCGCCATACGATTGAGGCCGGCCACTGGGAAAGCCCCGGTTGGCCGGCCTTTCGATCAACTCCCAGTGTATTCGAGGTCCCCCCATTCAGTTCCAGCTTCGTGACCGTTGCGGCACAACCAGGGCCCGAACGGGTCTGCTCACGCTGCCACACGGGCAGGTCGAGACGCCCGTCTTCATGCCTGTGGGCACACAGGGCACCGTGAAGGGCGTCCTGCCGGATGACGTCCGCGCGGCCGGCTTCAACCTGATCCTCGGTAACGCCTACCACCTGCACCTGCGGCCCGGCGACGACCTCGTGGCCCAGGCGGGCGGGCTACATCGCTTCTCTGGATGGCAAGGAGCCATGCTGACGGACAGCGGAGGGTTCCAGGTCTTTAGCCTGGCGGGCCTTCGGAAGATCACCGAGGAGGGCGTTCGCTTCCAGTCGCATATCGACGGGAGCATGCACCACTTTACGCCGGAGAGTGTGGCGGCAATCGAGCGCAACCTGGGTCCGGATATCGCCATGGTCCTCGACGAGTGCGCGCCGTACCCATGTCCCCACGACTACGCCCGCGACTCGATGCGGCGCACGACGCGCTGGGCCGAGCGAGCCCTTGCCGACCACACGGCGCACGACAGCGTTGCGGCAGGCGGCTGGGAACAGGCTCTCTTCGCCATCGTTCAGGGATCCGTATACCGCGATCTGCGGACAGAGTCCGCCGGGGAGCTGGTGGATCTGGGCTTTCCGGGGTACGCGGTCGGCGGGTTGGCGGTGGGCGAGGAGGCAGGACAACGGCGGGAATGCCTGGAGTGGGTGACCGAGCTCCTGCCCCTGGAGAAGCCGCGCTACCTGATGGGCGTCGGCACCCCGATCGACATCCTGGATGCGGTTGAGCGCGGCGTGGACATGTTCGACTGCGTCATGCCCACCCGGAATGCGCGGAATGCCCAGGCCTACACGCCGGAGGGCTCCCTCAATCTGCGCAACGCGCGCTTCCGAACCGACTTCGGCCCCATCGACGGCGAATGCCCCTGCCCTGTCTGCGCTCGGCATACTCGGGCCTACGTGCGCCACCTCTTCTCGGCAAAGGAGATGCTGGGACCGACCTTGGTGACGCTGCACAACCTCTGGTTCTATGCGGGCCTGATGCAGGCCATCCGATCGGCCCTATCGGAGGACCGCCTTCCCGCCTTCGCACGCGCGTACCGGAACCGATACGAGGCTGCAGACCCCGGGTGCGCCGATGAGTAGCGTGGCGCTGGCCTTCGCACTGGTGGCCATGTTGCAGGGCGGGCCGTCGGTTGCGCCGGTGCAGCAGGTTCAGCCGCCGAAGCTCGTCTACGCAGGCTCGTCGACCGCCTACGTATGCGCTGACAACCTGTTCGGCGCGGTGGCGGTGCTGGTGAACGGCGGGCTCGCGAAGTCGGCTGCCCATCGCGTCGAGTTCTTCGCCGCCAATGGCCTGGAGTATGCCGGCGGCGACACCCGGCCGGCTATCCCCGAGTTGGAGCCCGGCGGGTGGCACGCCGTGCGTTGCTCCATGACGCCCTCCAAGGCGGACAGCGCGCTTGTCCTGGGCGCGGTTTCGAAGCAGGATGGCGCCGTCCCGACCTATGTGGTGCAGCCTCTGCATCACCTTGAGGTGGACCCGGGCGCTGAGGCGCAGCGCCTACCCACAGCGCCCGGCGGTCGCGTCCGCGGCAAGCGGGCCTATGCGGAGACCGCCAACCTGCGCGTCTCGGTTGAGACAACGGTGGCCGGGGTGCCGCTGCTGCTTGTGGCCTGCCGCACGAAGTCGGGCTGGCGCAGGGCGGGCACGGTGGCTCCCCTGGCGTCAATCCTCAGCGCCGAGCCCGGGCAGGAACCGTGGTGGGAAGTGCTGAAAGTGGACGAGATGTCGGTTGCCACTGCCGCGGACAGCGTCGTCCTCAATGTTGCGGGCTCTGTGGGGCTGCGGTGGCGGGCAACGGCCAGCATTACGCTTCGGACCGGGCGCACGGCGGCGGAGGTCTCATTGCGTCTGTCTCCGCTTAAGCGCGTGACCTGCCGAGCCGTCCGATTGGTTCCGTACTGCGCTGGAGACCGGTCGTTTGGCTCCGCCGTCTCAGAGAGCCTGCCTGTTGCGGCGGATGCGAGGGGCGGCGTGGGCGCGGTGCGGTGGGGCGAGATCACCACCGGCGTTGCCGTGGATCCTGCATCGGCCCCGGAGCAGTGGTCACCGTCCACCGTGATGGCCGTGCCGGGTCTGGACTACGTGCCCCTCGCGTTCGAGTGGGCGCCCGCCCCGGCGGCTGCGATGCTGATGGCGGGCTCCCAGCTTGAGTTCCGGACGCGGCTGTTCGCCATGCCCGGCAGTGCGAGTGTGCAGGACGCCCTGCGCCATGCGCCGGCGGCATCGCGATCGGAGCCGGCCGCGAAGCCGCCAACCATCCTCCTGCCCGATCCCGCGGACCCGCCTACTGCTTCTGGACGGTGATGGCGTAGAGCAAGGCGCCCTCGGATCTGGAGAGGACCACCGCGGCCAGCTTCTTGCCCTCGGTCAGGTTGAACCGGTACCGGTAGACGGCGAACCGCTTGTCGTTCGCCTTGCCCAGGCTACCGGCGGCTCGCGAGACGAACGAGACGGAGCCGCCTCCGGCCCCCGGGTTTGAGCCATCACCGATGGGAAACGAGATCAACTGCTCCGACTTATCTGAGAAGACCAGTGTGACCGTGGCCGTCAGACCGGGCTTGGTTGCCGACGCCAGAAGGTGTATCACCGTTCCCGCAGGCGACTGGGCGGCGTTGGCCGGCTCCACGCGCTGGCCGGCAAACGGTACCGCATCGCCCATCCCGGGGGCGGAGCCGGGCCACCGGAAGGCGATAGCGCGCGACGAACTGAGGCCAGAACCTGCTGAGGGCAGCCAGAGCGTATCGGCGGCAACCATGGGCCCGGCGAAGGGCGGGCAGACCAGCTCCATGGGCCGTGCCGGCTTGGCCGGGCGCCTCTTGCCGCCAGGCGACGGCGGCCCAAGGGGCAACTCGGCCATCCAGAGCCTGCCCATGATCACAGTGATTGGGTGGACGCGGATATCGTACGGTCGCGCCGAGGGTAGAGTGGACTGCCAGGTGTCGCCGACTTTCACGTCCCAGACGAGCCAGTAGGAACCGTCGTTGGGCGGGGCGGTGACCGCCGCGAGCAGGTCCGGTAGTTGCTCCCCGGGCGCCAGGTCCTCAGGCAGCGGGGTGGTTTCGCCTTCCCAGAGCGCCTCAACTCCATCCTGATAGTACCAGTGGTAGCCCAGGCGCACCGCATCGCGCCGCCAGGTCTGGGCGCCGGCGTTGCGCACGCCGATGGGCACCATGAGGCGCTTGGCGGCGGGGAGCTGCTCCGGCGTGTAGTCGTTCATGAAGACCGCGCCCACGTCGGCGTCGACGATGCCCACCGCGTCTGCGTCCGTGGTCGCCGTGGCGGCCTGGCCGGCTCCGACTTCCCACCAGACGGTCGGGCACTGGAGGGCCATGCCGTCGTCGGTCGTTGCGGCGCGGCCGACAGGGGTCACCGTTGCCAGCAGTACCGTGACCTCGGTCGCAGCCCCTGCGGGCACCGCCGCCGGCAGCGTGGCGGAGGCATTGGCCAGGCCGCTGTCGACACGGCCGCCGGGACCGTCCATGCCCATCCTCGCGCGGACCACCGTACCCGCCGGCCATGCTTCGGGACCGTCGTTGCGCAGCACGGCCCGAACACTGGTGGCGGCCCCGGCCTCCAATGCTGCGGGAAGGTCGGTCCAGAGCAACGTCGGGCGCAGGGCCTTGTCGGAGGTCACGGTGATGGGCAGCACGGCAATCGGCACCGATGTCGAAGCGCCTGCCGAAGGCTGCAGCGCCACCTCCAGCCGCCACTCGCCGGCGCCGGCAGGGGCACGGACGGCGAGCCGCTGCGGCCTGGACTGGAACGGGTCGATATCGGCCGGGATCGGGGCTGCTTCTGCGGCGCTTGCGGCCTGGTCGTTGGGGCCGATCCAGCGCGTGGCAAGCCGATGGTTCGCTGCCGTGATAGCGACCGAACCGGAGTTGCGAAGGGTGATGTCGAGTAGCGCCAGCGCGCCGGCACCCACCGTGGCGGGGGCGGTAGTCTGGAGCGCCTCGGCCCGAAGGCCCTGCGGGCCGTGCCAGGCGCGTGCCCAGGCCGCCGTGGCGTCCAGAAGGGCTGCGCCGAACTCCAGCGTCGGTGCGACGGCGGTCCCCGCCTCGAAGTCGTTCCAACTCTCCAGGAGGATCCAATGAGCTCTGCCCTGGGCCTGGCTACGCCATGCGGTTCGAAAACCGTCGATGCCGGCTTCGCCCAGAGCTTCGGGCCTCATGCGGGCGACGGTGATTGGCCCGGCGGCCGTGGTTCCGTCAGGGCCGGGCAGCAGGGCAGTCGCGCCGTCCCCGGCGTCGGCAGCGGCGCAGAGCACGGTGTCGCACCCGGTAGCGCGCCACACGGCCTCGCGGAGCGCCTGGGCGGCGGCCTTGGTCAGGGAGCCGGGCGCGATGCCGCCGGCCAAGAAGATGGGAAGGACGCTTGCGGTCGGCGCCCCGGCTACCGGCACGTGCGCACGACCGAGCCGCGGCAATCGGGTCGCGAACGCCCGGACGATGTCGACGACGCGCGCCTGCTCCGCGGGATCGGTCAGGTTGACCGCCGCACCGGAGCCGACATCAACCAGCGGGGCCGCAGGAACCACCATCTCGCGCCTGCCGGCCAACCACCTCTGTGCGGCGCCGAGGGCCAGTACTCCGCGAAGCGCCAGGCGGCGTGCATCAGTCTCCGCCAGCGGAAGGCGCACGGCCAGGGCGTCGATGCCTGAGTCTCGCATTCGAACCATATCACGCCGGTGCATCTCGACGCTGTCGGAGCTGAACCACGGTCCCTCGCCGTCCAGTGGGTGAGTGGCCACCAGGGTGGCTCCTGAGGGCGCCCGTGTGGAGCGAAGTGGAAGGCCCTTGCGTGGGTCGCCCTGCCATTCGACGAGATAGACGGACCAGACCATCTTGGGGAGCTTCAGGGCCGCGGCGTCTGCGACCCTCGGGGCGCCCGGCACGGGGTTGGGCGCGGGGGCGGGAGCGGCGACGGCCTTTGGCGCTGAGCCGGTCCGAGCCGCGACTAGCGACGGCGCCACGTTCGTCGCGCCTCCACCCTCACGCTCCACCATGGTGATCTCGGACGCCGCAGGCCATTCGTCTTTGTCCAAGAAGCCGTCCATGTTGGGCGCCCGCTTGCCGACCTTGGGGCAGACGCGCTTCGCCCCGACCGCCTGTGGTGCCGCGGGCGCGAGCAGCAGGTCAGTCCAGAGGTCGACCTTCCAGGCGTCCGCCGCGCTCTGTACCCTGGGCGCCAGACTGAGCAGCGATGTGGTGTCACCTGCAGCGCTGAGAGCCGCCACATTGATTGCCATGCGCGAACCGGTCGGCGGCGACCCGCCCAGCTCGATCCATGGGAGCGCCATCTCCACCGTGTAGGACTCGCCGCCTCCGGCACGGTTCATGTCGCCGATATGGTTGACGTAGTATCGGAAGGGAATGCGCGAGCCGTCGGGCGCGAGCCGGAAGTCGTCGAATCCGCCGAGCCCCGCAGCATTGGAGCCACGGTAAACCTGGGCGCCGCCGGCCACGCTGACGGCCATCATCACCAGCGTCTTGCCGTCGGCCGACGCGGCGTAGAGGGCCAGGCAGTCGTCCTTAAGCACGTCGGCGAAAGGCGCGGAGCGGTCGCCTTGCAGCGTCGGCTTGCGAACCGTTGCTGCCAGATACAGGTAATCGTCGTCGTGGGCGGTGTAGCAGAGGACGGCGGACCTGGGTGGCGTCTGCCCTGCTGCGCACTGAACCGCCGACGCGGCGACCAGAAGCAGCACGAGGGCTCGGCACAATCGCATGGGGCGTCCCTTCGCGGTCATTTGGTGTGGCTATGGTAGTGCGTCATATGACAAGTACGCATCTGCGGGCGTCCAGGAGCCCTTCGTGGGCTATTATGGCACAGGCGGCCTTGGGGCGGGCGGCTCCCATGGGCCGGACCTGCGCGTGGTAGACTCCAGCTAGAGCAAGCACAGGATCGGGAAGAGTGTCGCTATGAACAGAGATGCGGAAGTCGTCCGCGTGATGGAACGTGAGATGCAGCGGATCGCCGATGAGGCGCTTCGGGGCTTCTTCTCGGGCGTGCCTCAGCCGGAGAAATACTGGCAGCCGCGGGCCGATGTCCACGAGACCGCCGCCAGCGTAATCGTTAAGGTGGAGGTTCCCGGCGTGCGGCCTGACGCCCTGACCGTGGCCCTCTCGTCTGATGACCGGTACCTTACCGTGTCGGGCACCCGCTACGAGGATCCGGAGGAGCGCGAGCACCGCATCCGGTGCTACCAGCTTGAGATCTACTTCGGTCCGTTCGAGCGGCAGATACCTTTGCCGGCCGGCGTCCGCGTCGACCGCGAAGGGGTGACCGCCAAGTACCGGGATGGGATGCTGCTTGTACATATACCCAAGGGGCAGCCGAGGCCCAGGACGGCTACCGAGGTTGAGGTCGAATGAGCAGGACGCTGCGGCGCAGGGCATAGGGCAACCATGGAAGACCAGAACCACACCGTTACCATTAGTGAGCCGGAGGACGGAGGACGGGTAGAAGCAGACGGTAAGATCAGCATCCCGGACGAGCTGAATCTTCTGCCGCTCCGCGAGTTCGTCATGTTTCCCGTCCTCGTCACGCCGCTCGGCGTCGGTCGCGACAGCTCCGTGCGTCTCGTCAACGAGTCGGTCGTGGGCGGCAACCGCGTCATCGCGGTCTCAGCACTGCTCAATCCGGCGGTCGAGGAGCCGGGCCTGGGCGATGTCCAGCGGATCGGCTGTGCCGTCGCCATCCGCATGATGGGCCAACTGCCGGACGGCATCCGCCTGATCGTCCAGGGCATCGCCCGGATCGAGCTGCTGGAGGCCGTGCAGACCGATCCCTACCTGCGCGTGCGGGTCCGGCGGATTGATGAGCCGGACGTCCCGGCGGACCAGACGCTGGAGGTGGAGGCCCTCAAGCGCTCCATTTCGGCGCTCTTCCAGAAGGCCGTCTCCCTGTCGCCCGATATGGCTGACGAGCTGCAGGCCTTTGCCGGCGGCGTTCAGGACCCCAGGGTCCTCGCCGACCTCGTCACGGCGCATATGCCCCGCCTCTCGCCCGACGATCGCCAGCGCGTCCTGGCCACCATTCCCGTGCGCGAACGGATGCAGGCGGCGATGGGGCTCCTCGCGCGCGAGGTCGAGGTGCTGGAGTTGGGCAGCAAGCTCCATTCCCAGGTGGCCAGCGAACTGGGCAAGACCCAGCGCGAGTACTACCTGCGTGAGCAGATGAAGGCCATCCAGCGCGAGCTTGGCGAGGGCGACGAGCATACGCGAGAGATCGACGAGCTGCGTGAGAAGATCGAGGCGTCGGGCATGCCCGTTGAGGCGCGCAAGGAGGCGGATCGCGAACTGGAGAGGCTTCAGCGTATCCCGTCGGCCGCGCCGGAGTATACGGTCGCCCGGACCTACCTGGACTGGCTTGTGGCGCTTCCGTGGACCAAGGCCACGACGGATAACCTCGAGATTGCCCAGGTGAAGTCCGTGCTGGATAGGGACCATACCGGCCTCGAGAAGGTTAAGGATCGCATCCTCGAGTTCCTGGCCGTTCGGAAGTTCAAGGGCGAGGGGCCCATCCGGCAGCCCATCCTCTGCCTTGCCGGCCCTCCCGGAGTAGGCAAGACGTCGCTGGGGAAGAGCATCGCCCGGGCGCTGGGCCGCGAGTTCGTTCGAATCTCCCTGGGTGGCGTGCGCGACGAGGCAGAGATTCGAGGGCACCGGCGCACCTATATCGGCGCGTTGCCGGGACAGATCATCCAGGGCATTCGCCGCGCCGGCTCTAACAACCCGCTCTTCATGCTGGACGAGATCGACAAGGTCACCGCCGACTTCCGTGGCGACCCGTCGTCGGCCCTCCTTGAGGTGCTTGACCCCGAGCAGAACAGCACGTTCCGCGACCACTACC
>CAISJD010000184.1 GCA_903885605.1 uncultured Chthonomonas sp.
CCGCCGCCGCCTGGCCTGCCGCCGCCCGCACCGCCACGACCGCCGCCGCCACCGCTGCGCCGATCACCGCGCGGGCCGCGCTCGGCGCGCATGGCTGCGCCCCTGGGTACGATCTCAGCCTCGGTGGGCCGGGAGCCGCCGGGAAGCACGTCGCCCTTGTAGATCCAGACCTTGATGCCGATGTGGCCGTAGGTCGTCTTGCCCTCGGAGAAGCCGTAGTCGATGTCGGCCCGGAGCGTATGGAGCGGGATCTTGCCTTCGCGCATCGACTCGGTTCGTGCCATCTCGGACCCCGCCAGTCGGCCGGAGCAGCGGACGCGAACGCCGCGGACACCGAGCTTCATGGCGCGGACGATGGACATCCGCATAGCGCGCTTGTAGGCGATGCGGCGGGCGATCTGCTGCCCGATCGACTCGGCCACCAACTGCGCGTTGATGTCCGGGTGCCGGATCTCCTGGATATTCACGTGGACGCGCTTCTTCGTGAGCTTCTCGAGGTCGGCGCGCACGTCGTCAACGCCCTTGCCGCCGCGCCCGATGATGATCCCGGGCTTGGCGGTATGCACGGTGACCTTGACGGTGCCGCCGGGCCGCTCGATCTCGACGTGAGACAGCTGCGCCGCCTCAAGCCGCTTCTTAAGGTGCTGGCGGATCGTGTGATCCTCAAGCAGCGCGGCGGCGTATCCCTTGTCGAGATACCACTTGCTCTCCCAGTCGCGGATCACGCCGATCCGGAAGCCGATGGGGTGTACCTTCTGACCCAAGGCTCTTCTCCTTTACTCTGCCTGGTCCGCAGGGGACGGCGCCGTTTCGGGCTGCTTCGGAGTGCTGGCGGCGGGGCGACCCGCAGCCCTGGCTCGCCGGGTTGCAGCGGCGGCGCGCGCAGGCTTCGGCTTCGGCGCCACTTCCTCCAGGATCACCGAGATGTGGCACATCCGCTTGAGGATGCTGTATGCCCGACCATGCGCACGGGGCTGCATCCGCTTGATCCTCGGCCCCTCATCCACGCGAACGTCCACCAGGCGCAGGTTCTCCGTCACGAGCGGCGGCAGCTGCCTGCCGGACTCGGCGTCCAGCGGCCTTCCGTTCTCGCCGTTGGCGACGGCGGACTTCAGGACGTTCTCGATCTCCCTGGCGGCCTCATTCGGCACGAACTTCAGAAGCGCGAGGGCCTCCGTGGCGTACTTCCCACGGACGGCGTCCATGACCAGCCTGGCCTTGCGAGGCGGCACCCTGACGAACTTGGCGGTAGCGCCGCACTGGTTCTGCCCGAACCGCGACGGGCTCTTGTCCTTACCCATGTGATATCCCCACTCGCTACCGAATCTGGGTGCGGCGCTCGACCTGCTGGCCGGCATGACCGCGGAAGAGACGCGTGATCGCGAACTCGCCCAGCTTGTGACCCACCATGTTCTCAGTGACGAAGACCGGAATGTGCTTCCGTCCGTCGTGCACCATGAACGTATGGCCAATGAAGAGCGGGAAGATGGTCGAGCGGCGCGACCAGGTCTTGATGGCTTTCTTCTCGCCCTTGGCGTTCATCTGCTCAACCTTCGCGAGCAGCTTGGGGGCTGCATACGGCCCCTTCTTCAGTGAACGGCCCATCTGTCTCTCCTGGGGCGCTTACTTGGCGCCGCGCTTGCGCACGATGTACTTGTCAGTGGACTTGTTGTGCCGGGTCTTGTAGCCCAACGCCGGCTTACCCCACGGAGTGGCAGGGCCCTTCTTGCGCCCAACCGGGGACTTGCCCTCGCCTCCGCCATGGGGATGGTCCCGCGGGTTCATCGTGACGCCTCGGACGTGAGGCCGCTGGCCGAGCCACCGGCTCTTCCCCGCTTTGCCCCAGGACTCGTTCTCGTGATCCACATTGCCGACCTGCCCGATGGTCGCACGGCACTCGATCAGCACGCGCCGAACTTCGCTGGAGGGCAGACGCACCTGAGCGTACTTACCTTCCTTCGCCATCAGCTGCGCGCCGGCGCCGGCGCTACGGACCATCTGGCCGCCGCGGCCGGGAGTGAGCTCCACGTTGTGGATCACCGTGCCGACGGGGATCGCCCGCAACGGCAGGCAGTTGCCCGGCTTGATGTCCGCGGTGTCCGACGAGACCACGGCGTCGCCCACCTTGATCCCGACAGGGGCCAGGATGTAGCGCTTCTCGCCGTCAGCGTAGTGGACCAGCGCGATGCGCGATGTACGGTTCGGATCGTACTCGATCGTTGCGATCTTGCCGGGCACCGTGACCTTATCGCGCTTGAAGTCGATCAAGCGGTACTGCCGCTTGTTGCCGCCGCCGCGATGACGCGCCGTCAGCTTGCCCTGGTCGTTACGGCCGCCGGTGCTTCGAAGGCTCTGCAGCAGCGAGCGCTCGGGCGTCGTCTCGGTGATCTCCGAGAAGGTAGACACCGACCGGAACCGCCGAGACGGCGTGGTCGGTTTGTACTGTCTAAGCGCCATCTTACAGTCCCTCGAACATCGTAATCGTCTGGCCGGGGGCGAGCGTGACGATCGCCTTCTTCCAGTCGCTGGTGCGTCCCTCGGGCATGCGCCCGACGCGGCGGCTCTTGCCGCGAACGTTCAGCGTGTTGACCTTGGTCACCTTGACGTTGAAGATCGACTCGACGGCTTGCCGGATCTCGATCTTGTTGGCGCCCTTGGCAACGGCGAAGTGATACTTGCCGTCGTGGCTCTGATCCATGCTCTTTTCGGTGAGCAGCGGGCGCTCGATTATCTGGAATGGATCCTTCATCGCGCGAGGACCTCCTCGATCTTCGGTACGGCGCCTTCGGCCAACACGATGCGACCGGCGTTCATCACGTCGCGCACCGAGAAGTTCGGCGCATAGCGAAGGGTGACGTACGGGATGTTCCGGCAGGACTTCAGCAGCACAGGGTCGTAATCAGGGACGATGACCAGCACCTTGGCGGGCCGCTGTGCAGTGCCGCGAACCAACTCGCCCTTGCCCTCGTAGTGCTTCGTCGTCACTTCGCGCTTCAGCGGCAGCTTGTCGAGCACGTCGACCACGACGCGGGTCTTAGCCGCCTCCACAGTCAGCGCGTCCAGGCCAAGTACCTCGCCTGCGGCAACCCGAAGCGAGAGGGCGCTGCGCAGGGCGCCGTGCCGCATCTTCGTCGGGAACGATTTGCTGTAGCTTCGAGGATGCGGCCCCCAGGCCACTCCGCCCTTGGTCCAGTGCGGCGCACGCGTGCTGCCCTGTCGGGCGCGTCCGGTGCCCTTCTGGCGCCACGGCTTCCTGCCGCCGCCGCTCACGTCAGAGCGGGTTTTGGTGTCCGAAGTGCCCTGGCGCTCGCGCGCTTCCTCTGTCTGGACGGCCTGGTGGATCAGCGGGATGCTGGGCTCCGCGGCGAACACTGACTCGGGCAGCGACAGAGTGCCGACTTGCTCTCCGGTCGTCTTGTAAAGCGGGATATCCGGCATAGCTGTCGCCTCCTAGAGCCTCGTAATCGTCAGCAAGCCGCCGTTGGCGCCGGGAACAGCTCCCTTGACCATGAGCAGATTGCGGTCCGCATCGATGCGCGCTACGGTGAGGCCGCGCACTGTTGTCTTCACGGCGCCCATGTGCCCCGGCTTGCGGGTGCCCTTGAACGTCCGCGCGGCATCTGTGGCGCCGCTTGACTGCGGCTTACGGTGAACCATCGAGCCGTGCGTCTGGTCGCCGCCATGGAAGTGGAAGCGCTTGACGACCCCGGCGAAGCCCTTGCCCTTGGAGGTGCCGCTCACCTTGATCTTGTCGCCCACCTGAAAAACGTCGGTGATGGCGATCGCCTGACCCATCTCCAGGTCAGAGGTGTCGTCGGTGCGGACCTCACGGAGGGTCTTGCGCGGCTGGGCATCCTTGTACTTCGGATTGGCCAGGCCGCCCTTGATGTGCCCCAACATCGGTTTGTTCACGTGCTTGGGTCGGATCTCACCGAAACCGACCTGGACGGCGGTGTAACCATCCGTCTCTACACTCTTGAGCTGCGTGACAGTGCAGGGACCTGCCTCGATCACGGAAACCGGTGTGACTGACCCGTCTTCATTGAAGATCTGGGTCATGCCGATTTTCTTGCCCAGAATTGTGTCTACCACTCTCGTTCCCTTTTCCGCAACACTACAGTGCGCTATCGCGGTTGCCGGTTACCCGGCGGAGCGCCGACGCGCTGGATGCGTTGCTTACAGCTTGATCTCGATATCGACGCCGCTCGGCAGGTCCAGCCGCATGAGCGCATCGATCGTCTTAGCGCCAGGCTCCAGGATGTCTACCAGACGCCGGTGCGTGCGCATTTCGAAGTGCTCCATCGACTCTTTGTCGATGGTCGTGCCCCGGTTGACGCACACGATCGCCTTCTCCGTGGGGAGAAGCACGGGGCCGCTGATCCGCGCACCGGTGCGCCGGGCGGTGTCCACGATCTTCTCGACCGACTGGTCAAGAATACGGTGGTCGAATGCCCGAAGCCGGATGCGAACCTTGTCCCGTCGTGCAGATGCCATGATCCGCTCTCCATGTCGGGGGCCCTGCATGGGCCCCCGATGTTTGTTGCTGCTACTCGAGAATCTTGGTGACGACGCCGGCGCCTACGGTATGCCCACCCTCGCGGATGGCGAACCGAAGGCCGTCGTTCATGGCGATGGGCTGGATGAGATCGCCCGTGATCGTGATGTTGTCACCGGGCATCACCATCTCAACGCCGTCCGGAAGCCGCATCTCGCCCGTCACGTCGGTCGTGCGGAAGTAGAACTGCGGACGATAGCCCGTGAAGAACGGGGTGTGCCGGCCGCCTTCCTCCTTGGAGAGGACGTAGACCTCGGCCTGGAACTTCGTGTGCGGCGTGATGGCGCCCGGCTTGGAGAGGACCTGGCCGCGCTCAACATCGGTCCGGCTGATGCCGCGGAGCAGGA
>CAISJD010000185.1 GCA_903885605.1 uncultured Chthonomonas sp.
GATTGGGCCTGCGGCGAGGGTGAGCGTATCCCCGTGAAGGCAGGAGCCATCTACCTGCTTCGCGGCTCCGCCCGGGCCACGCGCGGTGACGTCTTCCTGCAGATCTCCTACTGGCAAGGCGACGCGTGGCTGGGCATGACCCAGTCGAACGCCGTGACCACCGACGGGACGTGGCAGGCGTGCGCGGCCATCTCCGAGCCCGACCGGTTCCCGAAGGCGACGCACGTCACCGTCAGCGGAACCGCCAGGGGCGGCGCCGTGGAGGCTTGGTTCGACGACCTCTTTTTGACCGAGGTCGAGGTTCCGAAGGCGGCTCGCCTCCCCGGTCCCGCCAGGCGCTGAGCGTGCCGGAACCGGGGCCTCGACAGCGGCCCAGGGGCTCATGAGCCGATGTGCTAAACTGAATGGTTACTGAAGCATCGGGAGAGTGGGCATGGAGCCCACTCTCTCTGTGCGATTCGCCAACTCTCCAGAACTCATGTGCGCAGCTTCCTAGATGGGGCCTATGCGCTCGGAGACACCACAATGGAATGAGGTGACCCACCCATGACGGGATCTCGTGTCAGCGATCTTGCGAAGGAGCTGGGCATAGCCCCGGCCGACCTTGTAGCGACCCTGAATGACCTCGGCGTAGCCGTGCCTGGAATAGCCGCCATCATCGACGGCGACACCGCCCAGGCCGTCCGCGAAATGTACGCCCAACCGGCCGACGGCGGTCGCGTGGCCGAAGTGGCCGCATCCGCCACCGTGAAGGACCTGGCCACCGCGCTGAACGTCTCAGCGGCGGACCTGCAGAAGAAGCTCATGGCCATGGGCATCCTCTCGGGCATCACCCAGCGCCTCGCCCCCGACGTCGCGAAGCAGCTTGCCGCCGCCTACGGATACACGCTGAAGGTCAAGGCGCCGGAGATCAAGGCTGCCGCCGTCGCGCCGCAGAGGCACAAGGGCCCCGGCGGAGGCCCCACGGTGCGCCCGCCGGTGGTCACCATCATGGGCCACGTCGATCACGGCAAGACGACGCTGCTGGACGCCATCCGGAACACCAAGGTGGTGGACGGCGAGTTCGGCGGTATCACCCAGCACATCGGCGCCTACCAGGTTGAGGTCGAGTACGAAGGCGAGAAGCGCAAGGTCACGTTCCTTGACACGCCCGGCCATGCGGCGTTCACCGCCATGCGAGCCCGAGGCGCCAGCGTCACCGATATAGCAGTGCTGGTTGTCGCCGCGGACGACGGCATCATGCCGCAGACCGTTGAGGCCATCGACCACGCGCGCGCCGCCGAGGTGGCCGTCATCATCGCCATCAACAAGATGGACCGCCCCGACGCCAACCCGGACCGCATCAAGACCCAGCTGATGGAGCACAACCTCGTCCCGCGCGAGTACGGCGGCGACATCGAGTGCCTGCCCATGAGCGCCAAGACCGGCCAGGGCATCGAGGAGCTGCTCGAGCTGCTCGCCTTCCAGGCCGATGTCATGGAGCTGAAGGCGGACGCCCACGGCAAGGCCTCCGGCGTGATCGTCGAGGCCCAGCAGGAAGCGGGCAAGGGCCCCGTGGCCACCGTGCTGGTGCAGGAAGGCACGCTTCGCGTGGGCGACTGCATCGTCTGCGGCCTGGCCCACGGGCGCATCCGAGCCATGATGAACGAGCGCGGCGACCGCCTGACCAAGGCCACGCCGGCCACGCCCGTCGAGGTACTCGGCCTCTCCATGGTCCCCATGGCCGGCGACAAGATGATCGTGGTCAAGGATGAGCGCGAGGCCCGGCAGACAGCCGAGAAGCGCGCCGAGCACCAGCGCGCCGCCCGCCTCACCAAGGTCACCCGCGTCACGCTGGAAGACATCCGCCGCAGGATCCAGGAAGGCGCCGCCAAGGAGCTTCTCATCGTCCTCAAGGGCGACGTGCAGGGCTCCGTGGAGGCCGTGGCCGGCCAGTTGCAGCAGCTCCCGCAGGAGGAAGTCAGCCTGCGGATCCTGCACAGCGGAGTGGGCAACATCGGCGAGAACGACGTGATGCTGGCCTCGGCGGCCGAAGCTGTGGTCATCGGCTTCAATGTCCGCGCCGACCAGCAGGCCCAGATGGCGGCCCAGCGGGAGAACGTCGACGTCCGCACATACCAGATCATCTACGAACTCACGGAGTCGGTCGAGCGGGCCATGAAGGGCATGCTCGCGCCGATCTACGAGGAGATTCCTCTGGGAACCGCCGAGGTCCGGGCGCACTTCCGTACTCCGCGCGGTGTCATCATCGCAGGCTGCTATGTCACGTCGGGCAAGATCCTGCGCAATGCCCAGGTCCGCATCCGCCGCGGGCGCGACATCATCCTTGAGAGCCGCATCGACTCCCTGAAGCATATCAAGGACGACGTCCGCGAGATGGCCCAGGGCTTCGAGTGCGGTATGGTCATCGGCGACTACACGGAAGTGCAGACCGGCGATATCATTGAGGCCTACCAGATGCGCGAGGTCGAGCGCTAACCCTCGCGCCGCAACGCAACGCCCCCGGGGCCGTCCACCCCGGGGGGCACCACCACCATGCATCTCGGCATCATGACGATTGGGCTGGGCATTCCGGGCGCCGCATCGCTCAAGGACAAGCGCCACGTCCTTCGCAGCCTGATCGATCGGGCGCGCCGGAAGTTCAACGTGTCGATCGCCGAAATCGATGATCTGGATAGCTGGACGCACTCCGTGATCGCCGTGGCCGCCGTCAGCAACTCGCGGCAGCATACCAACCGGGCGCTGGACTCGCTGCTGGACCATATCGAGGCCAACCCCGAGGTCGATGTCGAAGGCGTGGAGCTGGAGATCGACTAGACGCACGGGCCGCTCGCCGGCCGTAAGGACAGACCGATGCCTTCCGTACGCCAGGTACAGGTGCAGAACCTGATGATCCAGGAAATCAGCGACATGCTGTACAAGGATCTGAAGGACCCACGCCTCGGCTTCATCACCATCACCGCCGCGGAGATCACGCGGGACCTCCGGTACGCCAAGGTCTTCGTAAGCATCATGGGGTCGGAGGACGACTGCGCGCAGGGCCTTGCGGCGTTGCGGAGCGCAGCCGGCCGGATCCGCGGCGAGTTCACACGGCGCGCGCACCTGCGCGTCGCACCGGAGATCGACTTCCGGGCCGACGAGGGTATCCCCCGCGGCGCCCGCATCTTCGAGCTCCTCCACAACATTTCCACGGAACCAACCACACATGAGAGTCCCGTACCGCCTGGCGACGGACGCGATCCTTAGCGCCGACAGCGTCGTACTGGCCGGACACGAGAACGCAGATGGGGACAGCCTGGGGTGCGTGCTGGCGCTCACGTTGGCCATCCGAGCCCTGGGCAAGCGCGCCGTTCCGCTCTCAACCGACGGCGTGCCCGAGATCTACCGCTGGATGCCGGGGCAGGAGGATATCCGCCCGACCACCGATGAGCGCGGGTTCGACCTCGCCATCGTCTGCGACACGTCGGCTTACGCACGGCTCGGCGCGGCCGCGGAGCCCATGCGCTCAGCCCGCGTCGGCATGCGGCTGGACCACCACGGCGACCTGGGCGACCCGTTCGACATCGCCTGCGTCAACTCCAAGGCGGCGGCTACCGGCGAGATGGCCTACCAGCTGATCCGCCGTCTGGGCGTCCCCATCACGCTGGAGATGGCCGAGTGCCTGCTCTGCGCCATCGTGACGGACACGGGGTCGTTCCGGTTCATGAACACCTCGCCCTCCACTCTCCAGGTTTCCGCCGACCTCATGCGCCGAGGGGCCTGCCCGGCCTACATCAGCGAGTTGGTGTTCGAGAGCCGGTCGCCGGCCAGCGTGCGGCTCCTGGCCCGCGCCCTCTCCTCCCTCCAGTTCGCCCACGAGCAGCAGGTGGCCTGGGTGCGGCTGACCGCCGCCGACTTCGCGGAGACCGAGGCAAGCGACGCCGACAGCGAGGGTGTGGTGAACCATGCGCGCTCCATGCGCGGCGTCCGGGTGGGCATGCTCTTCCGCGAGGCCGACGACCGTGGCGTGCGCGTCAGCCTGCGGTCGCGCAACGGCGTCGATGTGGCGGCCGTGGCCAGGCAGTTCGGCGGCGGCGGTCACGTCATGGCGGCGGGATGCACGGTGCCCATGGGCCTGGCCGATGCCGAGGCCGCCGTCCTTGCCGCCGTGGAGGCTCAGCTAGGCCGTTGAGCAACGCGGAGCCCATCATCTACAGGAGCGGCGGCGTCCTAGTGATCGACAAGCCCGCGGGCATCACGTCGCATGACGTGGTCGACCGGCTCCGGCGCGTCCTCGGCACCAAGCGCATCGGCCACGCGGGCACGCTGGACCCCATGGCTACCGGAGTGCTGGCGCTCTGCGTCGACTCGGCCACGCGGGTCATGGAGACGCTCTCGGCGTCGACCAAGGAGTACGTGGCCGGCGTGCGGTTCGGGCTGACCACCGACACGCTGGACACTACCGGCCAGACCACAGGCGAGACCGACGCATCGAGCCTGACATCCGAGCAGGTCGAGGCGCGGCTCCCCGCCTTCCGGGGCGCCATCCTGCAGGTGCCGCCCATGGTCTCGGCGCGGCACCACCAGGGCCGGCGGCTCTACGATCTGGCCCGCGAGGGCATCGAGGTGGAGCGCGAGGCCCGTCCCGTCACCATCTCGCGGCTGGAGCTGACGGCGTTCACCCCGGGGCCCACGCCTGAGGCCGTGCTGGAGATTGAGTGCTCGGCGGGCACCTACATCCGCACGCTGGCCGCCGATCTGGGCGCGGCGGTCGGCGTCGGCGCCGCCATGTCGGCCCTGCGGCGCACCCGCTCGGGCTCCTTCGCCCTGGCTGACGCCCTGCCGCTGGACGCCGTGGAGCGGTCCGAGGCGACGGCCAACGCCGCCAAGGCCCGCCTCTATGCGGCCATGGCGGTCCACGCGCCGGTGCGCATGAGCCTCGAGGAGGCGCTGGCGTTCCTGCACGGGCAGGCTACGTCGTCATGCGACGCCGACGAGGGCGCCATTATCAGCGTCTGGCACGGCGACGCGCTGCTGGGCCTCGGCAAGGCGAAGGGCGGCCGCGCGCAGCCGTGGAAGGTGCTTGCCTCCATCGGTCAGGGCGAGGCGGGATGAAGCGCTGGTTCGGCCTCGAGGCGTTCCCGGCGCCCGCCGAGGGCGTCTGCGTGACCATCGGCGCGTTCGACGGCGTCCACCTGGGCCACCAGTCGCTCATCGCGGAGACGATCCGCGCCGGACGCCTGCGCGGCCTGCAGTCCGTTGTCTTCACCTTCGACCGGCACCCCGCGGAACTCCTCAGACCTTCGGCCGCGCCGCGGTATATCACCTCATCGGCCCGGCGCGCACGCACCATCGAGGCACTGGGCGTGGATCACCTGATCGCCGCCACCTTCGACGCCGACCTGCGCGACATGGAGCCGCTCACGTTCGTCCGCCGCGTGCTGGTGGAGGGCCTCAATGCCCGGTGCGTCGTCGTCGGAGACGGCTTCCGGTTCGGCAGCGGCGGATCGGGCGATACCGGGATGATGGCCGACCTGGGCGCGAGCCTGGGTTGCGAGCTCCAGGTCGTCGCGCCCGTGCGTTTCGAAGGGCGGATCGTCTCCAGCACGCTGGTCCGGGCCATGGTGTCGGACGGTGACGTGGCGGGCGCGGCGGAACTGCTGGGGCGCTGCTACGTGCTGGACGGCGTGGTGCAGGAGGGCGACCGCATCGGGCGCACGCTCGGCTATCCGACCGCCAACCTCGGGCCGGCCAGGCGCCTGCTGACGCCGGGAGACGGCATCTACGCGGGTTGGGCGCAGGTTCGCGGCCGGCAGGTGGCGGCGGCCATCAGCATCGGTGTTCGGCCCACACTGGCCTCCAGCGCGCGGCTGGTGGAGGCGCACCTGCTGGACTTCGAGGGCGAGATCTACGGCGAGGCGATCAGCCTGGCCTTCGTGGCCAAGCTGCGCGACCAGCAACGCTTCGCCGACCTGCAGGCGCTTGCACAGCAGATCGGCGCGGACACGGTGCAGGCCCGGCAACTCCTGGCGCAGGGTGGGCCGCCCACGGGCTTCTAGCCCGGCGGGCTCAGTCGGCGACCGGGACCTCCAGCTGCGCCCCCAGCTCCTTCAGGAAGAACTCGCAGTCAGTCACCAGCCCGAAGGCCTGGTGCGTGCCCCGGTCCATCAGCTTGATCACGGTGTCGGCGCCGGCGTCCACACAGATGGTGGTCACCGAAGCGGGCAGCAGGTTCCCCGTGGCCACCGAGTGGAGCGTGGTCGCGACCATGATGGCGATGCCCACCCGGCGCACGCGCGCGCGCATGGCCTCCTGGGCCACCATGGTGTCGGTGATCACGTCCGGCAGCGGTCCGTCGTCGCGAATACTCCCTGCCAGCACGAAGTCCACCCCGTGCGTGATGCAGGCGTGCATGACACCCGTCTTCAGCACGCCCTGCTCGACAGCGTCGCGAATGGAGCCGCACCGGCGAACCGTGTTGATGGCGCGCAGGTGGTGCTCATGGCCGTGCGCCACGGCGAGGCCGGACTGGAAGTCGACGCCCAGCGAGGTGCCGTAGAGGGCGCTCTCGATGTCGTGCGTGGCCAGCGCGTTGCCTGCGAAGAGGACATCGACCCACCCGCCGCGGATCAACCCCTCGAGGTAGCGCCCCGCGCCGGTATGGATGATGGCCGGTCCGCCCACCAGCAGGATGCTCCTGCCGGCCTCTCGCGTCTCGCGCATGGAGCGCGCCACGGCGCTGACGACCAGCTCCTTGCGCCGCTCCGACGAGACGCCGCTTCCCATGAAGTGGAACGCGCTGCTGGGCTCCACTCGGGCCGTGGGGCTCACGCGGACGCCCACGTCGCCCACCACCACCAGGTCGCCGGCGCAGATGCGCCCGATGGGCACACAAGCCGCCGAGGCGGCAGGGCCGGAGCCGATCACCACGATGGCGCAGTCCATCTCGGTCCCCGCCACGGGGAGCCACCTGCCATCGATGTAGACCGCGGTCTCCAGGTTGGTGGTGGAGTAGAAGCCCTCGGGGAAGACGCCTGCCGCCGGGGCCGGTTCCACGCGGGCCTGCCGCGCCTGCCGCACGGCGCCGATCTGGCCTACCTCGTGCAGGATGCGCTCCAGGGCGTCGTCGGACTGCGCGTGGACCAGTATTTCGGCGTGGCTCGCGTCGCCTTTGGTTCGGCCCACCCGGAAGTCGGCGATCTCATAGGTGCCGTCGAGAAGCAGGATCTTGTCCATGACGCGCGAGAGCGTCAGGGAGTCGATGATGTGCCCGTCGAGCGAGACGGTCTCGGATACCATCAGGCGTCCGCCGGCTTGGTGATGAAGAAGGGCTGGGTCCAGGCGCAACGGGTGCCACGTCCGTAGCACTCGACCCGAATGTAGGCGCCCTCGTCGCCGGTGACCTCGTACTCCATCTCGGAATCCTCGGCCAGATAGACGAGGCGGCCGTACTCCGAGACGACGCGGATGCACTGGGCGCGCGGCGCGTAGACGAAGAGCATGCCGCTGCGAGCTACGATGCGGCTGATCTCAACGCCGGTGCTGGCGTAGAAGCGGCCGGCCTTCAGGGCATCGCAAACGGCCTGCGGACCCTTGCCTGTGACCTGCGCCACATTCCAGGCCAGGCCGATGTTGTGCGGGAAGTGGGCATCGTCATTGGCAAAGCCCCAGACGCGCCGGCCGGCGGAGAGGAGGCGGTCCCAGCGGTCGGTGGCCAGGGGCGAGCCGGGCAGGAACTCCACCACGCCGTTGAAGATCTCAATGCCGGTATAGCCGGTCAGCCGCTCCATCAATTCGTGCGGGTAGTGGGCGTAGTTCGGCTCCCAGTTGGGATGGTTCAGGATGGCGAGACCGCCCTGCGCGACCGCGGCGTCGATGACGACCTGTCGATCCGGGTTCGGCTCGACGGCCGAACTGACGTTGAGGGTGAGGAGGTGCGGCCCCTTGGCACTCACTTCATTGGCGTGGATCAGCGTGAGGGCCGTCTTGCGCTGCAGCGCGTCCAGTGGGGTGCGGTTGTCGTGGTCGGAGATGGCCAGGAACTGGTGCCCCAGCTTCTCGTAGGCGGCGATCACGTTCTCCGGCGACAGGACGCCGTCGCTGACCGAGGTGTGCGCGTGCAGGTTGCCACGCATCCACTCGAAGCCGGAATCCAGATAGGCGCTCTCGATCTTGACGGCCATGCAACTCCCCCTGTAGACTGCCCTTCAGCGGCTGTGCTGTGAAAACGGGCCAGGCCCGCGGGCCTGGCCCTGTCGGTTGCGGCTACTCCACGCCGGGAACGAAGAACTGCTCGAGGTACTTCTTGCCGGAGAGGAAGCCCTCTTCGCGGCCCACGGCGCCGTCCTCATGCTCGATGGAGAGGACGCCGTTGTACCCGTTGCGGCGCAGCGCGGCGATGTACTCGCCCCACCGCACGATGCCCAGGCCGGGGATCACGTACCGCCACCAGCCGCCGCCGTCCTGGTTGCCCACCCAGACGCGCTTGGCCGTGTTGACCTCGGTGTCCTTGGCATGGGTGTGGAAGATTCGGTCGGCGAACCGGTCGACAGAGGCGATGTAGTCGATCTCCTGCCATGCCAGGTGCGACGGGTCGAAGTTCAGGCCGAAGCTCTTGTTGGGCACCACCTGGAAGAGCCGCTCCCAGTGACCCATGTGCTGGATGTTGGTGGCGTACCAGTTCTCCAGCGCGATCTTTATGCCCCTGGACTCGGCGTACTCGGCCAGCGGGGTGAAGACCTCGGCGCAATCCTCTTCGATGGTCTGCATCTTGGACTTGCCGGGGACGGGCATGCCGGCAAGGGTGCAGACGACGGTGGCGCCCAGCAGGACGGCAGCGTCGATGCCCTTGCGGACGGTGTCGTTGGCAGCCTTGCGCCGCTCGGGGTCGGCGTCGGTGTTGTTGGTGTAGGCCGCGACAGAAGAGATGGTGAGCGCGCGGCGATCCAACAGCGTGCGAATGCGGTCGGCATCGGCCTGCGTGAAGTCAGTAAGATCGATGTGCTTGCTTCCCGGGCCTGCGATGATCTCGAGGCCGCCGAAGCCGTACTCGCCCGCGAAGGCGGCGACGTGCTCCAGCGGGTCCGACCCGAACGGTGCGGTGAGAACTCCAACATACATGGACCATCTTCTCCTATGCGAAGTACACGTCTCCGGCCTTCGCCGGCGGTCGCGTAACCCATCAGGCCCGGGGAGGGTTGTTCAGACGCCGTTCTGATGGCGGGCCCTCACATCCTTCCGCAGGCGCGACGACCGCCCAGCGTTGTGTTATAGTAACACAGCCGCACAACGGCATGCAAGGAGACCGGACCCACGGGGCCGGTCCACATCAAATGGGGCTACCTATGGCACGGATCGTCGGCAGGAAGCAGATTCGCGAGGGCCGGGGGCTAGGAGAGCGGCTCACGGAGGTCATTGTCTGGATCGGTATCATCGCGGGCATCATCTACGGGGTCCGGTGGTACTTTACCGTCTACCTCGTCAGCCCCAGGACGGTCCTATCCAAGTACCTGGGTTACGTGAAGGCCGGCAACCCCGAGGCGCAGTATGGCTACCTGGCCAACAGCACCAAGGGCATGTTGCCCACCCAGGCGGCCTTTGAGAAGGAGTGGAAGGGCGCCAGGGGCTTTGCAGGGCGAATGTCCGACTACGCCATCACGTCGGTCACCGAGACGGGCTCGGACGCCAAGGTCACCGTCAGTGTGGGCGTCCGGAAGCCGGGGCAGGAGCTCTACCAAGCCGCGGCTGACGCGTACAAGGATGTCTATGTGATGCGCAAGGAGGCCTCCGGCTGGAGGGTGGTGCTCGAGAAGAGCACTGTCCGCTCGCTAGCGGCTGCCGGCACACAGCCGTAACACTACTCTGCCAGAAGGACGAGCGCATGATTGTCTGCCCCAAGTGTGGGTCCACCGTTCCCGATGGACGGACGACCTGCCAGATTTGCTCGGGCCCGATCGACCCCGTGAAGGATCAGGGCGGCCCCATCGGACTCAAGGTTCCTGAAGCCAGGACGGCGCCCCTTGCGGGAGCAGGCACCATGGCGCCGGTTTCCGGCGTCCCTGGCCTGGCCCAGCCGGCCGCGACGCCTGGTGTCGAGCGCCGCGTATCGCTCTCGGGCGAGGTGATCGAGGTGCCCATCCTCCAGACCCGCCCTGCGGCCGGTCCGCCCGCCGCCGGCACGCCCCGACCGCCATCGGGAGGTCCGGCGGGCGCCGCACCGCGCGCGGCCGGCGGGATCGGCCTGACCCGCGATGAGCGCCTTGCGGCGGCGCGGGCGCCGGAGCAGAAGTCCTACGCGGGTCTCATCAGCGCCGTTGTCACGCTGCTGGTGCTGGCCGTGGCCGCCGTGGGTGGGCTCATGTGGTACAGCAACACGGCGTTGCCCGCGAACACCGCCACAGCCTTCCTCGAGGGCATCAAGGCGCAAAAGTGGGCCGAGGTCTACGACATGGTGGAGTTCTCCGCCGCAGACCGCGCCGACACGCCGAAGGACAAGTTCGTGGCCCAGATGGAGAAGATGGGCAAGCTCGCGACCGTCACCGGCTTCACCGTGGGCGAAGCCACGGTGGAGGGCGACACCGCGAAGGTCAAGGCCGATGTGAGCGTCTCGATCCCCATGCTGGGGGTCAGCAACACGAACGCGCAGAGCATCCCGCTGAAGAAGGTGGGCTTCCTCGCGTGGAAGGTCGATGCCGAGGGCGCCAAGGCCCTCACCAGCGCGGCGAAGATGATCCCGGGCAAGTAGGCCCACGAACCTGCGCCCCGAACGCACGCGAGGCCCGCTCCCTGCCATGGGGAGTGGGCCTCGCGTGCGGCAGGCGGCCTACTCGGCGGCCGGATAGGAGCCGAGCACCGTGACGAAGAGCGCCTGCTCGCGGAGCAGGC
>CAISJD010000186.1 GCA_903885605.1 uncultured Chthonomonas sp.
CGTGAACGCCTGCTCTCGGCTCCGCGCAACGGACGATCGTCTGTTCATACCTAAGCTCCTTGGGCGCTTGGAGTAGCCGTCAGCGCCGGCGGCATATGGGCCTTTCGGCCCGGTCTACTTGACTATGGTATTGGCCTGGAAGATCGGCAGCAGGATCGACAGCACCACGAACCCCACGAACCCGCCCATGAGAAGGACCACCATCGGCTCTACGAGGCTTGTGAGGCGCCGCATCGCATTGTCGACCTCCATATCCAGCGTGTCTGAGGTCCGGATCAGCATCTTCGGCAGGCGGCCGGTCTCTTCACCCACCGCCGTCATGTGTACGACCAGCGGCAGGAAGCCTCCCGTGGTCTCAAGAGCCGCCGCGAGGGTCTCTCCCTGCCGTACCGCATCGCGCACGGAGCCGATCCGGTCCGACGCCACCGCGTTGCCCACGGCGGTGGCGGCGATCGCCAGCGCCTCCAGGATCGGCACGCCGCCCGCCAGGAGGGTGCCCAGGGTGCGGACGAAGCGAGCCATGACGAGCTTGGTGGCGAGGACGCCGAAGAGCGGCGCCGAGAGCCGGAAGCTATCGTAGACGCGGCATCCGCCATCGGTGCGGACCCAGGCGCGGAACAGCAGCACGGTCGCGGCGATGACGCCTCCGATGGCCCACCAGTAGTGCATCAGGCCGGCCGAAAGGGCCAGGAGCATCTGCGTCGGGATCGGCAGGTCGGCGCCCAGGTCGCGGAACACGTCTTGCAGCCGAGGGATCACGAAGGTTAGCAGGAAGGTCACCGCCAGGACGGCCACGCTGATCAGCACCGACGGATACGTGAGGGCCGCCATCACCTGCGCGCGGCGCACATGCTCCTTCTCAAGGAAGTCCGCCAGGCGCGACATCACCTGTGGGAGCTGGCCGGCCACCTCGCCGGCCCGGATCATGTTGGCGTACAGCGGCGGGAACTCCCTGGGGAAGCGCTGCAGGGCTTCGGAGAGGGGCTTGCCGGCCCGAACGTCCTCCCGCATGGCGGTGACCATAGCCCGTAATGCATCGTCGTCGCTCTGCTCGATGAGCACGGATAGGCCGCGATCGATGGGCAGTCCCGCGTCGATCAGGTCGGCCATCTCCCGCGTGAAGAGGAGGATGTGCATCCGGCCGACTTTGCGTGATGCGCCTGCTATGGGCGACGCCTGCGGCCGCGCCTGCTCGGCTCGGGTGAGGCGACCGGCCGCGCCTTCGGTAACCTCCACCGGATAGAGGCCCTGGCCGCGCATGCGAGCCACCGCGTCGGCGGTGTCGCGAGCGGCGAGCGAGCCGGTCACCTGGTTGCCGGAGCGGTCCATAGCGAGGTACCTGAAGTCGGGCATGGCCCTAGAAGTCCTCACGCTGGCAGACGCGGAGCACCTCGCGCATGGTGGTGTCGCCGTCGAGGACGCGTCGCCGACCGTCCTGCATGAGCGTCATCATGCCCTGGCTGCGCACGGCGTGCTGCTTGATCTCCATGGAGGGCGCCCGTCCAACGATCATGTTGCGGATCGTGTCATCGACGGTGAGCATCTCGAACACGCCGCCTCGACCGCGGAACCCAACGCCCCGGCACTCAGCGCATCCTTCGCCTCGCATGACGGCGCCCTGCGCCAAGTCGGCCGCGCTGATCCCTACCTCCCGCAGGTCCACCTCTCGCTCTTCGGACGCTCGGCGGCACTTGGCGCAGTTGATGCGCACCAGCCGCTGGGCCATGCTGCCGATGAGGCTGGAGGCGACGAGGTAGGGCTCCGCGCCCATGTCGAGCATCCGGCTGATGGCGCCGGCCGCGTCGTTGGTGTGGAGCGTGCTGAAGACGAGATGCCCTGTGAGGGCGGCGTGGATGGCGATCTCAGCGGTCTCATGGTCGCGGATTTCGCCCACCATAATGATGTCGGGGTCCTGCCGCACGATGTGCCGGAGCCCGTTGGCGAACGTGAGATCGATCTGCGGGTGGACCTGAATCTGGTTGATGCCGTTGAGCTGGTACTCCACCGGATCCTCGATAGTAATGATTTTCTTCTCGGTGGAGTAGATCTCATTCAACGCTGCATACAGTGTCGTGGTCTTGCCCGAGCCCGTGGGCCCGGTGACCAGGATGATGCCGTGGGGCTCTAGGATCAGGCGGCGAAATCGCTCGAACATGGCGCCGTGCAGGCCCAGCTCCGGCAGGCCCAGCATCGCCGTCTGCTTGTCCAGGATGCGCAGCACGGCGCTCTCGCCGTAGAGCGTGGGGACCGTGGAGACGCGGAGGTCGATCTGGCGTCCAGCGGCCCGGATCCGCATGCGGCCGTCCTGCGGCAGTCGGCGCTCGGCGATGTTCATGTCCGACAGAATCTTAAGGCGGCTGATGACGGCCGGGTGGAACCGCTTGGGCGGCGCGTTCACCTCGTGCAGCACGCCGTCGATCCGGTACCTCACCCGCAGTTCGCGCTCGAACGGCTCGATGTGGATATCCGACGCGCGATCCTGGATGGCCTGGTTGATGAGCAGGTTCACCATCTGGATCACCAGCTCTTCGCGGGCCATCTTCTGCAGATCGGCAACGTCGAGGCTCTCCTCCTCGGCGGCGGACTGCTCCTGCGCCTCCACGTCCTGCAGCATTCGGCTCATGTAGAACTGCTCGACGGCGCGGCTGATGTCCGAGGCGCTGGCGAGCACGGGACGGATGCTGAGGCCTGTGAGCAGGAGAAGGTCGTCGATGGACTGGATGTCCAGGGGGTCGGCCATGGCTACGGTGAGCGTATGGTCGGTCTGGTGCAGCGGCAGGAGGTGGTGCCTGAGCGCGAACTCGCTGGGTACGATGCTCAGGACTTCGGCGTCCGGCGGCTCCGACTTCAGGTCGACCAACGGGCATCCGAGCTGCTCGGCCAGGGCGCGCAGCATCTCACCCTCGGTGACGAGGCGCATGCCCACCAGGACCTCGCCTATGCGCCGTTGCGGCGTTTGCCTCCGCTGCTCGGCCACGGCCTGGTCCAACTGGGCTTGAGTGATCAGTCCACGCTCAACGAGCAGGGGCCCAAATGGGGTACGCCGAGCAGCGAGCACTTACACCCTCCGAGGCGGGTCCGGCCACGCGAGAGATCCGCTTCGCGCGCCCGCAGAACACAGCTATAGACGCGAGATCGGCCCCGGCGTTACATACCGGGGCCGACCCCCTACCGTCGGCTCGTGGGCCGCGTCAGACGTCGCAGATCGCCACCGCCTCGCGGAGCGACTGCAGCGGCGTGCGCGTCGGCACAAACTCGTGCGCCACGAACCCATCGAACTTCAGGTCGGCGATGGTGCGGCAGACGCGCGGGTAGTTGATCTCCTGCCCGGCGTCGATCTCGTTACGCCCCGGCACGCCGCCGGTATGGATGTGGCCGATATACTGGATATTCTCTTTGAGAGTATCGCAGATATCACCTTCCATGATCTGCATGTGGAAGATATCGTACAGCAGCTTGAATCTAGGCGAGCCGACCTGCTTGGCCAGTTCGACGCCCCAGAGGGTGTGGTCGCACTGATAGTCCTTGTGGCTCCGCTTGCTGTTGAGCAGCTCCATGCAGACGGTGACGCCGGCGGACTCGGCCAGCGCCGTGATCCGCTTCAGCCCCTTGGCGCAGTTGGCCAGGCCCTCGGCGTCAGGGAGGCCCTTCCGGTTGCCCGAGAAGGTCACCACGTTCCGCCAACCGGACTTCGCCACGAGGGGGATGATCCGCTCGGACTCGCGGACCAGGCGGTCGTGGTTCTCGACCCGGTTCCAGCCGTCCGGGATGCTGCCGATGCCGGAGCACATGGTGCATGCCAGGCCGTGCTTCTTGACCTGGTCCCACTCGTTCTCGCCGAGCAGGTCGATGCCCACGAGGCCCATGCCCCTGGCAGCCACGCAGAGGTCATCCAGTGATATGCCCCCGAAGCACCACCTCGAGACCGACTGCTTGATCCGTCCCTTCAGCGCCGGCTTCTGTTCCTGCGCCCCGGTCGCCGCGGGAAGGCCCGCAGCCAGCCCCGTCACCGCTGCCGCTGTCATCATTTCGCGTCGCGTCATCCCTTCTGAAGCGCCCATGTTCCCTCTTCGTTGCGTCACAGCTTCTTGTCCCGTTCTGCGATCAGCATGGCCAACAGCGCTTCGGGAGCCATGGCGCCGAGGTCACCCTCGCCACGCTTGCGGACCGAGACGACGCCTGCCTCCACATCGCGTCGGCCGATGACCAGCATGTAGGGGACCTTCTGCATCTCCGCCGCGCGAATCTTGTTGCCGATGCGCTCACTCCGGGTATCCACCTCGACCCTGAAGCCGGCCTCGGTCAGCAAGGATGCCGTGGCCTCGGCTGGGGCGAACTGACCGTCGGTGATCGGCAGAACCATCACCTGCACGGGCGCCAGCCAGAGCGGCAGGTCTCCGGCGTAGTCCTCGATGAGCACAGCCAGGAACCGTTCGGTGGCGCCGGTCACGGCGCGGTGCAGGACCACCGGCGTCTTGCGCTCGCCGTTGGCGTCGACATACTCGCACCCCAGCCGCGCGGGCTGGATGAAGTCGACCTGGATCGTGGAGAGCTGCCACTCGCGGCCCAGGACGTCCTTGGTCATGAAGTCGGCCTTGGGCCCGTAGAACGCAGCCTCGCCGGCGGCCTCGTAGAACTCCACGTTGTTCGCCACGAGGGCCGACCGCAGCGCCGTGGTCGCCTTGCCCCACTTGTCATCATCAGCAACGAACTTGCCGC
>CAISJD010000187.1 GCA_903885605.1 uncultured Chthonomonas sp.
GCCGTCGGCGTCGCTCCAGGCGGCAGTGCGGAGGGCGGCTTACGGGGGGTCCTTCGGCGATGGGGCCGCCTCAGGATGACGGCAAGGGCGGCGCGGCGCGGACCTACTCAGCCGACGGCTGGGGCTGTGCGGCGCTCCATCCCAGCTCAGGGGTCACGTTCTGCTCAAGAGTGACAGCTCTCTGCCACAGGAATCTGTCACTCTTGAGCCCTACCCCGTCAAGAGTGACAGTTCTCTGACGTAGGAATCTGTCACTCTTGATCTCTACCTCGCCAAGAGTGACAGTTCTCTGACGTAGGAATCTGTCACTCTTGAACCCTACTCCGCCAGGTGGAGGACCAGCCGCGAGCCGAGCAGCTCCGTTGTGACGCTCTCGCGCTCGAAGGCTACGGCCCGGGGGTGGTACGGCCCGAGCTGGTTGGCCGTGAAGCGGCTCAGGCCGTCATTGTTCACGTAGAGGTTGGCCAGCGTGTTGGTCACGCGCACGCGGAGGGTGTTGGCGCCGGGATTGAGCAGGCCTTTCACCGGGAAGCGCCAGGGACCCCAGAGCCGCGAGCCCACGGCTCGGCCGTTGACCTCCACCTCGCAGGCGAAGCGGACGCCGCTCAGCTCGATCTCGGCTCCGCACCGGGCCTGCTCCTCGGTCAGGGGCAGGACGGCGCTGTACTCGGCCTCGCCGGAGAAGTCGGCCGGGAGCGCCGCCACCGGGTTGCCGTCGCCGGGGCGCTCCTCGAAGTCGTGCTCGCCGAAGGTCCAGGCGCGGATCGGCGTGAGGGTCCAGGCCGCTTCGAAGGAGGCGGTGGCGGAGCCGGACGGGCCGGCCTCTCCCTCAGCCCGACCCCGGCCGCCGCAGAGCAGCGCCGCGGAGCCGCCGAAGGGCAGGTCCAGCTCCACGCGCCAGCCTTCGCCGCACGGCCGGGCGCCGGAGATGCGCAGGATGCGCCCGGTCTCGGCGTCCAGCAGGCGCGGGCGCTCGGGCCGGTCGATGACGACGGAGCAGCGGGTCGGGCCGTCGCCCTCGTTGGTGATCAGGTACGCGGCCCCGCCGGTGAAGCGGCGCCCCGTGGCCCGGACCGCGCCGTTGGCCGGCTCGAGCCGCACCACCGGGGCCACCATCGCCACGGCTTCGCCGCGCGTGGCCGCCACGCCGAAGCCGGGCGCGGGGAGCTCTGACGGGCGGTCGACCCAGACCACCCGCCCGCCTGCGCCGGCGAAGGCCCTCAGCCGCCGCATGGAGGCCTCGGGGATCCACGAGGCGCGGCTCACCAGCACGGTGTCGTAATCCATCTCGCCGATGCGGAGGCGGTCGGCGGCGACGCGGCCGGCCGGGCGCGTCAGGGCGTCGTCATCCACGAAGTCGAACTCGCGCTGGGCGGCGAGGAGGGCGTTGGCCAGGTCGTCCTGCGAGGCGCGGACCTGCTCCAGGTCGGGCGCTCCGGCCCAGATATCGCGCACGGGGAAGTAGAGCAGCGTCCGGCAGTCGGCGCGGCCCAGGCTCATCAGGCGGCCCATGCGCGCGATGTAGCCGTGGAGGCGCGGCATGTGCTTCCAGAGCGGGTTGGCCGGGCCGAAGTGGGGCCGCTCGCCGCCCATGAACCAGTCGCGGCTGGAGTAGGGGTACGCCGCCAGGTCGAAGAGCTGGATGCCCCGCACGAGCTGGTAGTCGATGAGCCACTTCATCTGCTCACCGGTCATGCCGTTGCCGAAGACGGCGAAGCTCTCGCTCATGGCGAAGCGGCCGCCCTCCTGCCGTGCCACGGTGGAGGCGTACTTGGGGAAGAAGTGGTTCGGTTGGCCGGGCCAGAGCTGCCGCCAGATGACGTCGACGCCGGGGATGTCGAGCCGACGCAGGGCGCGCAGCATCTGGCCGAAGCCGTACATGCGGGAGCCCAGCGTGACGTCCTCGCCGTTGAGGTGGCCGCCGGAGAGGATGCCGTTGCCGGCACACCACTCCTGGATCTGGCCCAGGTAGTTCCGCGCGAAACGGTCGGACCACCAGTCGAAGTAGTCCACGCGCACCTGCCGCTCGGCGTCGGTCTCGGGCTCGATGAGGGCGTAGAGGCGGTCGCGGAGGTCGTAGCCCTTCTTCGCGCGGAAGTCCTCCACGGCGTCCTCGGGCCACGGCAGGCCGCCGCAGCCGGGCTCGTCGGTGAAGATGAGGGGGATCGACTTGCCGAACTCGTGCCCCACGGCGCGCTTGTAGGCCTCATGCGTGAGTTCGATGAAGAGGCGCGTGGCGCGGGCGTTGGTCAGGTCGGGGTAGCGGCCCGATGTGGGCGTGGTGATGACGAGCGCGCGGCCCGCCTCGGCGAAGGTCCGCTCGGCGCCGGGATCGAGCCGCTGCCAGGGCTCCCTGCCGGTGCGGGTGTAGGCCACCAGGCAGTCGGCGGGCGCACGGAACGCCGCGCCGGCCTTCGGCTCGGACCAGCTCCAGCGGACCTGCCGCTGCACGACGCTGGGGTCCTTTGCCGTCACGCGGCCGCAGGCGCTGCCGCTGGGCCATCCGCCCTCGTCGTAGAGCCAGGTGCACATGCCCAGGCGCGCGGCCTCGTCCACGGCCACCCGGACCTGGTCCATGAAGCCGCCGCTCAGGTAGTCGGGCTCCAGGAGCGTGGGCATGTTGACGGGACGGAACTCCCTGGGCTCGGGTATGGCCATGGGCGCCATGGCGCCGTGCGAGGCCATGTCGGCCAGCTGGGCTCGGGTGGCGGCCGGGTCGAGCCGGTCGTTCCATATCCACATATATCCGGGCCAGAAGAAGGCCTCGGGCCTGGCGAAGGCGGACGCGTCGAAGCGCCGGAACGCCGCATGCGGCGGGATCGCCCGCCTATCCGCGCCGGGAGCGGCCAGGGACGCGGCGCCCATCGCCATCGTGATTGCCATCAGGCATGCCCTCTTCATGGATGCGCCCCCTTCGGCGCGCTACAGGCCCTTGTCGCGAGCCACCGTGCTGACGGTCGCCTGCGCCACGGGACGGACCACGATCTCGTCGATGTTCACGTGCCACGGGCGGCTGACGGCCCACGCCACGCACTCGGCGATGTCCTCGGCCACCAGCGGCGTCATGCCCTTGTAGGCCGCGGCGGCGCGGTCGGCGTCGCCGTCGAAGCGGACCAGGCCGAACTCGGTCTCCACGAGCCCCGGCGCCACGTCGGTCACGCGGACGGGGAGGCCGTTCAGCTCCAGCCTGAGCGTCTTGGTGACCGCCACGGCGGCGTGCTTGGCGGCGGTGTACCCCGCCCCGTTGACGTAGACCTCGCGCCCGGCGATGCTGGTGATGTTGACGATATGCCCCCGCCCGGCCTTCAGAGCGGGCAGCAGCGCCCGCGTCACCCGCATGAGGCCCAGCACGTTGGTGGCGTACATGCCCACCCAGTGGGCCTCGTCGGCGGCCTCCACGGGCTCCAGGCCCAGCGCGCCGCCGGCGTTGTTCACCAGCACGTTGAGCTCCGGCGGCAGCGCGGCGGCCAGGGCGTCCACCGAGGCCTGGCTGGTGACGTCGAGCTCCATGGCGGTCCCGCCGATCTCGGCGGCGAGCTTCGCCAGTCGGTCCATGCGGCGGGCGGCGGCGACGACGTGGTAGCCCTGGGCGGCCAGCGCCCGGGCGGTGGCTTCGCCGATGCCGCTGCTGGCCCCGGTGACGACGGCTGTCTTGACCATATCCCTCACTCCTCGCTCAGTCCGGCCCAGTCGTAGATGGCCGATAGGGCGGGCCAACTGCGGTCCAGCAGGCCCTCGTAGACGGCGCCGCACTCCGCCGGCGAGACGGTCTCATAGAGGCCCGAGACATCCACGCGTCCGTCGGCGATCCATCGCAGGGCGGCCTCCAGGTTCTCCTGCAGGCTCCCGGTGACGAAGGGCGCGGGGTGGCGCGGCACCTCCCACTCCCAGCCGCTGCGGACCACGGCGTACTGGTGGAAGATCGCGTGGAGCAGCTCGTGGGCGCTCTGTTCCGTGTTCTTGCGCCAGGGCACGCCCACCAGCACGACCTCGCCGCGCTGCCGAACCATGCGGCAGCATTCGATGGCCGCGGCCTCGTGGCCCGAGCACTCCAGCGCCAGAGCCACGCGGCCGGCCAGGTCGGTGTCCTTCAGCGGCGTCTGGGCGAAGACGGCCTCCAGCCCCTTCTCGCGGGCCAGGGCGCGGCGCGGCTCGTCGGGGTCCACGGCCAGCACCCGATAGCCGCAGGAGGCGAAGATCTGCGCGGCCAGGTGCCCCACGATGCCCAGGCCTGTCACCAGCACGTCCTGCGGCGGGCGCGCCGTGGCGGTGGTGAGGGTGCTCATGGAGACGTTCATCAGGCGGCAGAGGCAGGCCGGCGCGGCGCCCAGGCCCGACGGCGCCCGCACGGCGTCGCGGGCCACGGCGCGCTGGCGGCTCCGGTGCGGCCCCATACAGAAGGCCAGGTCGCCCACGTCGAAGCCGCAGACATCCGGCCCCATCGCCTCCACGCGGAAGACGGCCGCGTAGCCGGGGTAGGAGGGGAACTCCTGGCCCAGGTAGGCCCAGTTGAGTTCGGTGCCGGGGCTCACCAGCGAGGCGAGGGTGGGTCCGCCGATCTCGCCCGCGCCCATCGGCGCCTCGTCGGCGGGCTGCGTCACCAGCTCGGCGGTCCGGTGCGCCGTGAAGGCCACCGAGCGGAGGGCCGCGCTCACAGCGCTCCCAGCCCCTGCTCGGCGGCCACCTTGCGGATGTGCGCGGCGGCGCGGCGGTACTCCTCGGGCTTGGCCATGTGCTCCATCATCAGCGGCGTGTCCGGCGCCAGCTTGCTCAGCTCGGTCAGGTAGACGCCGTAGTCGAGGCCGCCCTCGCCGGGCACGACTTCGTCCAGATGGGTCGTCAGGTTGCTCCGTAGGATGATGTCCTTGGCGTGGCAGCTCCGGATGTGCGGCCCCAGCTTCTTGAAGCAGGCGCGGAGCAGGGCGGCGCTGCCGAAGTAGCGCTGCGGGCTGCAGACGAGGTTCACCGGGTCCAGATGCACCGCGAAGGCCTTCCGGTCGATGGCCTTGATGAGGTCCGCGTAGCTCTCCGGCGAGTCGGGGTACATCCAGGGCATCGTCTCGAGGGTGTAGAACGAGCGGCGCGGATGGACGGCGTCGACGATGCCGCGGACGGTCTCCACGATCTGGTCGAAGGCGGGCCGGGTGAGGTTGGCCGGGTGCGGCCCGTCCCACTGCGCGCCCAGCGACCCGGCGATGTTGACGCAGCAGCGGGCGCCGATGCGGTCGGCCAGGTTCAGCTGCCGCTTGCAGTTCTCGATAGCGGCCTTGCGCGTGGCGTCATCGGGGCTCATGGGGTTGCTCCAAGCGCCCACCTCGGCGATGACAATGCCGGCATCCTTGGCGGCGCGCTCGTAGGCGGCCACGGTGGCGTCATCGGCATCCGGCCCCAGCGGGCAGAAGGCCGCGGTGTATCCCTCGGCGCGGTGCGCCGCCACCCAGGCGGCGGGATCGCCGGCCGGTTCAAAGATGGGTCCGCCCAGTCTCATGATGGCCTCCAGAGCGCGTAGTGCCGTAGGATTCGCCGAACCCGGCGCGGGCTCCTGCTATCGGCGGGAGGAGGGACGAATGGGACGGACGGGACCCATGCGACGCATGGGACTACCGCCCGCAAGCCCGCTCGCAAGCCCGGTCGCATCGGTCGCATCGGTCGCATGCGTGCCGGCACGGCAGGCGCGAACCAGCACCTACGGCTCAGGAGGATTCCCATAGGCATGAGCCCCAGAGGCCCCCGGGGGCGGCAGCGCTACGGCGGCCGCCCCGAGACAATGGGGGCTATGGCACGACGGTTAGGACGCCAGTGTTACCGCTGGGCAGGTAAGCGCTATCGCCATCGAAGGCGGCAGTCATGGGATAGCTACCGACAGGCAGCGCCACGGTGTAGAGGTATGGTGCATGCCCGCCGGAGTCCGTCACGCTGGAGCCGAGGTCGGTTCCGTCCATGGCATAGCGAACCGACCGGCCCGGTAGCCAGGCGTAATCAGGCAACCGGCGCAGATAGGCCCGCAGATAGGTCTGCTTCGTCACCTGTGCGGATCGGGACGCCAGCCACAGGTACGCGGGCGCCTTCTCAACGTCGAGGTTCGCAGAGCCCGAACAGGGTCGATATCCGCCATCTCCGGCCCACTCGGCGAGCAATGCACGGCGTCCCGGCCCCAGCCCCTCTGGGACGATGTAGCCCAGCATGGCGCGGCCTCCCTCATTTGTGGTCGCCGAACCTACCTGGGCACCATCGACGCTAAAGGTTATGCTTTTGCCTGGCCTCGGGAGATGCGCTGGACCCCATGAGAGATACGCCTTGAGTAGCACAGTGTCAGCAATCTCGGAGGACCGGCTCGGCACCGATAACAAGGTATCGAATATCTGGCTAATCAGCTTAGCACTACCTGATGATGGCTCATTGGTTATAAATCCAGAGAACGTGGCATCGATCGTTCGCTGCCCAGAGCCCGGAACGATCACCCAGTCGAGATAGGCCATGCCGGCCAGGTCGGTAACGGCGGAGCCGACAGCCGTACCGTCAACAGCGAATGTAATGGGTTGCCCGGATAGCCAGGTTCGATCTGTGAGCACGCGGAGATACGCTCGCAGACGGATGGCCTCACCGATGGTCCCGGTCCGGTCCGGCACATAGACCTGGGTGCTGACCGGGGCGAGAACCGCCATGCTGTGCTGTCCGCCGCACCCTATTGCTGTCGCCCCAGTGATGCTCGTCGGCGTGGGAGTATGCCGATCGGCGTTTGTGGCATCCCCGAGTTGGCCAGACCAGTTCCAGCCCCAACTCCATATCCGGCCACCGGATCCAATCGCGAGGCTGTGAAAACCGTTGCACGCGATATGCGTAACGCCGGTCAGCCCGACCATTGCACGGGCCGACTGCGGGCCGTCGTGGTGCCATCACCAAGAACCCCGCGTGCGTTTGAGCCCCAGCCCCACACCGTACCATCTGACCTGAGTGCCAGGCTATGGCCATAGCCCGGCGAACCGCCTGACGCTACACGGATAACGCTTGTGAGCGAAGCTACTTGGACGGGCACCAACCGTCTACTCGTGGTCCCGTCGCCTATCTCGCCGTTCGTGTTGTCACCCCACGACCAGACGGTACCGTCGGACTTGAGCGCCAGACTGTGGGCATCGCCGGCAGCGACCGCCACGGCGTTCGTGAGGCCTTGCACCTGAACCGGCGCCCAGCGATCCGTGCCCATGGTGCCGTCGCCGACCTGCCCAGACGAATTCCGGCCCCACGCCCAGACAGTGCCATCGGACCGAAGGGCCAGGCAGTGGCACGCACCAGCCGCTATGCCGACGACGCCCGATATCCCGAGCACCACACCGGGCCTTCCGTTGCTGCCGTCAGTGCCGTTCCCCAACTGACCGTAGGCATTGCCACCCCAAGACCAGACGTGCCCGTCCCCCCGTAGCGCGAGGCTATGGAAAGTGCCGGCGCCGATCTGGATGGCATCGGACAGGCCCTCAATCCTGACCGGTGCTAAGATCGGGTACCCCGGCACTCCCACTTGGCTACTGCTATTGTCGCCCCAGCCCCACACCGTGCCGTCTGACCGGAGGGCCAGGCTATGCGCTACGCCACCGGCAAGTGCGGAAATGCCAGCAAGGCCGTCTACTTGGACTGGTAGCCACCGTTCTGTGACGGTCCCGTCGCCAACCTGGCCTTCGTAGTTCCTGCCCCATGCCCATACCGTGGTGTCGGCCTGTGCGGGCCGGCAGCCCGCAAGCAGCCCGACAAGGCAGAGCACCAAGAGCACACCCGGTACTGCCACCCTCCGCATCACCCGATGGACATTCACAACTGCTTCTGCCATAGTGTCTACTCCTTCCACCAGCCCGCCTTAACCTGACGTCTGGAGCATACCTCGGAGTTCAGTGTCATTGCATCTTGGCGTATGAGTCCGTTGGGCGGATGAAGTGCGAGGTCGCGACGACCGCTGCGGGCCGGATTGTGGTCGGAGCCTCACCCAGTGTCCGATGAGCCACGATACCGCCCATGTAGCCAGCCATGTCGGCGCATGCGGGCATGATTACATGCCGGGAGGTGATTTGAGTGTATGAAGTATATTTTGATGTTGATCATATCGTTAGAGATATATATTCAGAGGTGCGCCGGATTTTGTCGACGCGCCCCCGCCATCCAGACGGACGGCACCACGAGTTCTACACGGCCATGCACGGCGCGTCTCAGCGCCTTCACGGGGTACGAGTGCACTTCAACGCCGTGCACTCGTGGTTCCCGGCCGGAGACGCGAACGCCAACGCAGACTACCATGTAGCCACATGTCTATTTCATATGTATTCGTTTTCTGAACTGATTACATTTGCAATGTCTGCAGTGTTGTCTGTCGCGCGAGCGGACTGTGCAGCCTCCATCATGGATGGTGCGGAGAGACGATCGATCACTGCCGCCAAGGTACTCGATGTGAAGCACAACCATCGCTATGCTGTCACATTCCCGTCGGTGGTACTTCACTGGAACAATCACAGTGACGTTCTCAAGTCTGTGAATGAGTATCATACTGTAACTAAGCATAGGCAGTCACTACCAGTCGATGGGCAATTACGACGTGATATCCCTGACAGTTTGGCACTATATACGACTCAGCATAGTCGACTATGCATGTCCCCATATGAAACTGTGATCCTTGGCCCGGACCCCCTTCTTCCGGTCACTGAACGGTCCCCTCATTGGGCCGACTCTGAACTGAACACCCTTGAAGGCCTGATGGCTCAGTACCAACCGTTCGCGACTGGTACACTCGCCCGCCTACTTGACGACCTGCGGCGCATCAGCTAAGTCGCTGACGCCTGGGGGCGCCACCAGTTGGGTTCGTCGCCTGGTCCCAGCCCGCCACGCCCCCTCCCGAAGGGTACAACGAAGGCCACCGAAAGCCAAACCTGACCCCGGGAGGGTTCCTGCCATGTTGAGTTGCCTCGCCCTTGCGGTCCTCTGCCTGGCTTGCGCCGGGAGCGGGACGGATGGGTACCGGTTGGTCTGGTCTGATGAGTTCGACCGGGCCGGGCGGCCTGATCCTGCGAAGTGGACCTATGAGGCCGGCTTCGTGCGGAACGAGGAGGCCCAGTGGTACCGGCCCGAGAACGCCCGGTGCGAGAAGGGCCGCCTCATCATCGAGGCCGTCCGCGAGCGCACGCCGAACCCCGGGTACCGGCCCGGAGCGGGCGACTGGCGGGCCAAGCGCGAGTTCGCCGAGTACACCTCCGCCAGCCTCAAGACCGCCGGGCTCCACTCATGGACCTACGGCCGCTTCGAGATGCGCGCACGCATCGACACGCGCCCGGGGCTCTGGCCCGCCTTCTGGGCCGTGGGCGACCAGGGCGAGTGGCCCGCCGGCGGCGAGATCGACATCATGGAGTACTACCGGGGGATGCTCCTGGCCAACGTGGCCTGGGGAACCGACCGGCGATGGGTGGCGAAGTGGGACGCCACCAGCAAGCCCGTCGCCCAGTTCAAGGACAAGCGCTGGCCCGGCCGGTTCCACGTCTGGCGCATGGACTGGACGCCGGAGAGCATCCGCCTCTTCGTCGACGGCGAGCTGCTGAACGAGACGCCGCTGGCCGGCACGCTGAACCCCGACGGCTCCAACCCCTTCACCCGGCCGCACCACATCATCCTCAACCTGGCCGTCGGCGGCGCCAACGGAGGCGACCCGGCGTCCACCGCCTTCCCGGCGCGGTTCGAGGTCGACTACGTGCGGGTCTACCAGAAGCAGGAGTAGCGGGCCCGCACAGGCGCCCCGAGGCCGCCCGGATGTGCCACCATAGGCGCATCCCAACTTCACTGGCGGTAGGTATGAACATGCTCGCAGTCATCGCGGCGGCGGCCGCCGCGGCAGGCCAAGCCCCATCCGACCACGCCCGCGTGCCCGGCTCGGTCATCACCCATGTCCCGGCCTCCACGGGTTGCTACATCGGCTCGCCGGGCATCGCCGTCCTGCCCAACGGCGACTACCTCGCGAAGAGCGACCTCTTCGGGCCGAACTCCGGAGAGTTCGAGAAGGCCACGACACAGGTCTTCCGCTCCCGCGACCGGGGCAAGACGTGGAGCCACGTCACCGACATCAAGGGGCTCTTCTGGGCGAGCCTCTTCGTGCATCGGGGCGCCGCCTACCTTATGGGGCCGGACAAGCACTACGGCCTGCTGGTCATCATGCGCTCCACCGACGGCGGGGCCACCTGGACCGAGCCGCGCGACGCCGATACGGGGCTCCTCTTCGCCGAGGGGAACTACCACTGCGCGCCCGTGCCCGTGCTGCGCCACAGGGGACGCCTCTGGCGCGCCATGGAGGACAACACCGGCGGGCGCACCTGGGGCACCACCTTCCGCGCCTTCATGATGTCCGCGCCGGAGGGGGCCGACCTGCTCAAGGCCTCCAGCTGGACCAGCACCAACCGGCTGGCGAGCAGCGCCACGTGGCTCAACGGCCGCTTCGGCGGATGGCTGGAGGGCAACGCCGTGGCGGCGCCGGACGGCCGGATGCTCGACATCCTCCGCGTCCAGACGCCGGACCATGAGGAGCAGGCCGCGCTGGTGGA
>CAISJD010000188.1 GCA_903885605.1 uncultured Chthonomonas sp.
ATCCGTCAGCGGCAACCGGATGCTGCTGGCTGGCGGACGCCCCAGGGGCACGATGTACGCGGTCTACCGCTTCCTGCAGACCCGGTGCGGCGCGCGCTGGTGGGCGCCCTGGGCCTCCAGCGTGAAGCAGCGCGCCACGCTTGCCGTACCCGACGGCGTGACGCCGGGCAAACCCGCCTTCGAGGCCCGCGACCCGTTCTGGTTCCCCGCATTCGACGAGATGTGGGCCGCCCGCAACGGCTCCAACAGCCAGCACGCGCGCCTCACGGAGAAGACCGGCGGCAAGGTGCTCTACAAGGGCTTCGTGCATACCTTCTTCCCGCTGGTGCCTCCCTCGGAGCACTTGGCTGCGCACCCCGAGTGGTACAGCCTGATCGGCGGCAAACGCGTCGCGGCCCACGCGCAGCTATGCACCACGAACCCGGAGCTCCGCAACTACCTGACGGAGCAGGTGCGGCGGTGGCTGCGCGAGACGCCCGAGGCCCGCATCATCTCCATTTCGCAGAATGACTGGTACGGCGCCTGCCAGTGCCCGGACTGCAAGGCCATCGACGACGCCGAGGGGAGCCATTCCGGCACGATGGTGGCCCTGCTGAACTACGTGGCGCAGAAGCTGGGGCCCGAGTTCCCGGAGGTCGCCTTCGACACGCTGGCTTACCAGTACACGCGCAAGGCGCCCAAGGCCATCCAGCCGCTGCCCAACGTGATCATCCGGCTCTGCAGCATCGAGTGCAACTTCGCCGCGCCGCTGGACCACAAGAGCAACGCCGCCTTCGCGCGGGACATCGTGGAGTGGAACAAGGTCTGCGGCCGGCTCTACGTCTGGGACTACGTGACCAACTTCGGGCACTACGTGATGCCGCACCCCAACTGGTACTCGCTGGGCCCCAACGTCCGCTTCTTCCACCGACACGGCGTCCGCGGGATGTTTGAGCAGGGCGCCTACCAGTCATTCAGCTCCGAGATGGCCGAGATGCGCGCCTGGGTGCTGGCCCAGCTCCTCTGGAACCCGTACCAGGACGACAGGAAGCTCATACGCGAGTTCCTCGACGGCTACTACGGCAAGGCGGCGCCCCATGTGCAGCGCTACCTGGACCTGATGGCCGACGCGACGAAGGGCTTCTACATGGGCTGCTTCGTGGGCACCGGCGTGCCGTACCTGAAGTACAAGGTGCTGCTGAATGCCGAGAAGCTCTGGGAGAAGGCCGAGCAGGCTGTGGCCGACGACCCGGCCCTGGTCTGGCGTGTGCGGCAGGCGCGGTTGCCGGTATGGTACGCCTGGCTGGTGAACTGGAAGCCCCTGCGGTTCGACTGCCTGAAGAGCGGCGGCGAGTGGCCCGTTCCGGCCTCACGCAAGGCGCTGGCCGACCGCTGGATGGCCGCGGCGACAGGTCCCGGGCCCGACGGATGGTCGCCCATGACGCACCTGAACGAGGGCGGCCTGACCCCGCAGGTCTTCATGGAGCGCTTCAAGGCGGACCCCGAGGAGATCAAGCCGCAGGACCTGCCCGCCCGAGGCGCGCGTCCTGCCCCGCCGGCCGACCTGACGGTGACGGCCGGCAAGTGCATCGACCTGCAGGACAACAAGGCGCGCCTCTGGAACGAGCCGGAGGGCGCCGAAACGCGCGGAGACGCAGCCGCATCGGACAAGCTGGCCGCATGGATGCCCGGGACGCACCACGAGTGGGCCTTCCAGATGCTCCTCAACCGGCTACCGGCCTCGGCACTGGCCACCAAATGGAACGTCTACGCCGTGGTGCGAGTGGAGCCGCGCGAGGGCGGCCAGGCGGCCACGGAGGCCTTTGCCGCAGGCGTCTACGACACGGCCACAGCCGCCGCGCCGGCGCAGATCAGCGTGCCGCTGTCGGCCTGCGGACCGGGGTACAAGTCGCACTTAGTTGGGACCATCACACCCGCGCAGAGCATGTA
>CAISJD010000189.1 GCA_903885605.1 uncultured Chthonomonas sp.
GCCTTTCGCAGGGCCTTTCGCAGGGCCTGAGTACGGGCAGGGCCCATGGCGAGCAGGCCGTGCTCCTGCGCCAGATGCGCCGCCGCTTCGGGCCGCTCGACCCGCAGGTCGTGGCCCGCCTTGAGGCCATCCAGGATACCAACCAGCTTGAAGCCCTGGCCGACCGCATCCTCGACGCCCGGACGCTCGAGGACCTGGGCCTGCCGAGCGCCGCCGGCCCTGCCGCCTGCCCCTGAACCGTTCGGGAGCCGACAGCCGACGCCGGGGATACCGTAGCCTGGCCGGAGCCGATCCGGCCTTGGAGGGAGGGCCGCCATGCGCATGCACTGGACTTGCTGTGGGCTGGGAGCCGCGTTTCTCCTGGCCGTGCCGACGCTCTGTTTCGCCGGGCCCGGCAATGGCCGGCCGGGCACACTGGCGCAGGAGCGGGCGGCCGCCCGACGCGAGGGCCTGCCGCTGACACCGCGCGAGATGCACCGCAAGCCCGTCCGCGATGCCGACAACGCCGCGCCGCTCTACCGCAAGCTCACCGATCTCCTGAACGCCAAGCCGATCAGCCGCGAGGAGACCGAAGTGGTGGAGAGCGACGCCCTGAAGGCGGACGCCGCTCCGGCGGACATCGCGAAGGCGGCCGCCTTCTTCGCCCAGCGCAAGGATGTCATGGACCTGATCCACCGCGCCTCGGAGAGGCCGGAGTGCGACTTCCGGCGGGACTGGAGCCAGGGACCCGCGCTGCTCTTCCCGGAGTTCGCGAAGCTACGTCGGGCGGCCAGGCTGCTCTCCTGCGAGGCCAATGTGCAGCTCCATGGCGGCGATGCCGTGGGGGCCTCGCGAACCTGCGCTGCCGTGGGACGCATCGGGAGGCACGCCTCGGCGGACTCCTTCCTGATCGCGCACCTGGTGGACTACGCCGTCGAGGCCATCGGCATGGCGAGGCTGGAGGCCATCCTCCAGCGGGCGCCCACGCCGGAAGTGGCCGCCGCCGTGACCTCGGCCCTGCGCGAGTACCGACCCCGCCCCCTCTCCGAAGCCATGCGCGGTGAGGCGGTGATGGGCATGGTGTCGCTCGGCATGGTGCGCAAGGACCCGAGCAGTCTCTCCAGCTTCGTGGGCGGCGAGGAGGACGGCAAGGCGGGCACAGGCAAGCCCCGGTTGAGCAACGCCATGATGGATCGGAACACTGAGTACCTAATCTGGCTCTACCGCGCCGTCTATCGCACCGTGGACCTGCCCTACCCGCAGGCCCGGCGCACGCTCGAGGCCCTGGGTGCCGAGCTTGAGGCACGAGGCAAGAAGGGCGACCCCAACGTGTTGCTCGCGGCCGTGCTGTCGCCCGTCTACTCGCAGGTGGTTGAGAACCTGGCCCGCACACGTGCGCGGCGGAGCGCCTTGCTTGCCGCCGCCACGGCCCTGACCTGGCGGGCCCGGCACGGCTCGCTCCCCCGCAGCCTGACCGCATGCATGAAGGCCGTCCCGTTGGACCCATTCGACGGCAAGCCGCTGCGGTACCGGGTCGAGGGTAAGGGCTTCGTCATCTACAGCATCGGCCCAACAGGCAAGTACGCCGGCGCACCGAAGGAGGAGGGCAAGCCCTACCGCGAGGTGGCCGTGCGGTGGCCGGCGCCGGCGAAGGCAGGCCGCTGAGGTGACCTCACCACGTGAGCCCATCTACATCGGCCGACTGGTCCGCGAGGGCGTGGCCGTGCTGCCTGCCGATGAGCCGCGGAGCCTGTTGGAGACCACCTATCTGCTGCGGTCGGCGGCATTGCGCCTGGAGCCCTCACCCTCCCGGCCTCAGCTCAAGCGTCTCGCCGCGGGTGGTGGCGAAGGTAACGCGGTCGCCTTGCAGGGCCTCGGCGGGCGTGCCGTTGCGGATCAGGCGCATCTGCCGGCCCGGCCAGGGGTTGACTATGGTGCATGGTCTGCCCTTCTCGCTGGTCAGACAGACAGGGCCAATGGTCCCGCCCTTCATCCCGGCTGAGACCAGGAAGGCGCCGCGCGCACGCAGCGTGCCGAACCGCGCGTCGAGCCGCTTGGGCCAGCAGGGGAAGAGGCGCAGGACGCCGTCATGGCTCTGCATCAGCATCTCGTTCACCGCCGGCAGGCCGCCCACGCTCTCGATGCCTCCGCCGCCGTAGTAGAGCAGCAGGTTGGGCATCGAGTGCTTGTCGCACTCCTCGCGCATCTTCGACAGGATGGTCTCCGGGTCGTAGCCCACCCGGGCGCAGGCGCTGTACCATGAGGCGAACCCGTTGTAGTCGGCCCACCGGGCCATGGCGTCGATCGTGTCGCGGCAAACCCGCAGCGTGGCCGGATCGCTGTCGAGGCCGATAGCGCCGGCGGGGAAGATGTGGTGGATGCCCAGCGTGTTGCCGTCGCACCAGGCCATGCCCCGCTCGGAGTAGCGGAAGACGGTCTTGCCGCCGCGCTCCTGCAGCGGGAAGGCGCTGAGATGCTCGCTGATGTGGCGCCACTTCGCGCGCCTGCCGGCATCGACACCCAGCTCCTCGCTCATGGCGGGCAGGTTGCCGAACAGCGTGCGGAGCAGGCCCAGCGAGAGTACCGGGTTCACGTCAGGCCCCGACCCCTCGTGGATGGAGTCGCTATAGATGACGTATCGGCCCTCCTCGAACTTCAGGTAGTCCTCCCAGAACGCCGCCACCTCCAGCAGGTAGGGATAGGCGGTGCGGCGCAGGAAGCTGCGGTCGTGGGTGGCGTGCCACTGCCAGATGAAGTTGAGCGCCGCGAAGGCCGCGTTGGAGCGCTGGCCCCAGTCGCCGTCGGGGTCCTCCGGAGAGAGGCCCCAGGGCCCGATGCAGACCGGGAAGTGGACGCCCTTCCATCCGTGCCGCGCCGCCATGGCCCGGCCGTTGCCGAGAGACTCGCCCACAGCGCGGTAGAAGGGCTCCGTGAGGTCCGTGTGGTTGGCCGAGTAGGCGAGGTAGTAGGGCGCCTGGAAGTTGTAGTTCAGGTGGAAGTCGCCGTGCCAGTTGGCCTCGTCGGTGGTCACCCAGCTGCCCCAGAGGCCCGGCGCCACCTTGCCGGCGCGGCTGCAGGAACCCAGCACGTAGAGCGCGCCGTACCAGCGCTTCTCGATCTCCTTGTCTGGTATCTCCACGAACGAGCGGCCCCAGTACCGTCGCCACCATGCCCGGTGCGCGGTGGCCATCCCTGCGATGCGGCCGGGCGTCAGGCGTTCGGCCTCGCGGCGCGCGGCGGGCATGGGCGGGTCCGCGTCCAGGTCGCTGAGCACGCTCGTCGCCACCGTCACGCACTTGCCGGGCGGCACGGTGAAGCGCAGGCCGGCGTCGCCTGCGGGCTCCGTCGCCGCGCCGACCACGCGGGAGACCACGGCCACGCGCCGCGGCTTGCCCGGCAGCGTGTCGGCCTGCCGCTCGAACCAGCAGGCTCCCGCGCCGGCATCGCACGCGCCCGGCGAAAAGCCGCCCACCTGCCCGGCGATGCGACCGTCGAGGTAGGCCCGCAACGAGCGGCCATCGAACACGCCCGCCACATGGATCCACTTGCCGAGCGGCAGCGCCTGCTCGCTCTGCGCGGCGACGCCATTGATGGTCCAGCGCAGCTTGCCCGCCGACAGCCCGAGGCTGTACGACCGGTTCCACTCGCCGCTGCTGACGATGTAGTTGGCTTCGGGGCTCACGCCGTCGATCCGCACCCAGCCCGCGACCGTGACGGCACGGGTCACCTTCGGCGCGTCGAGGGTACGGAAGATGCTCTTCCCGTCGAACTCCTCGGCGGGTCCACGGACGGAGGACGCGGCGGCGCGGATCTCGTCGGAGGTCAGCGCACGGTCGACGATGCGCAGGTCTGCCATGGCGCCGTGGAAGTACCAGCGACCGCCGCCGTGCAGCTCGCGGCCCACGGTCACCGGCCCCGGCGGCGGCTCCACGTCCGAGGCCACTCCGCGCCACGGCCCCGCCGATGCCCCCAGCGTGACCGTCAGCGGCCGCTTGCCCGTGGCCGTAAGCCGCGTGACGAGCAGGTTGCCCCCGGCGCTGACCCAGGTTCGCGTGGCCAGCGCCGCGTCGCCCCGGGCGAAGGTTCCGACGGCCTCGGCGCGATGCAGATCCTGCTCCATCCGGTACGACGCCCCGGCCAGTTCGGGCGCCTGCAGCGTCACCGTTCCGCAGGTGAGGATGCGGGCATCGCCGGGCGTGCGGCTCCAGAAGTCGTTCTTGCTGATGTGGAAGCGTAAGGCCTGGGGCGGGCCGGCGACCACCACGCCCACATCGCCGTTGCCCAGCAGCGGGCCGTCCGGCATGGCCTGGGTGGGCACATTGCCCGGCGGCGAGGTCCAGACCCCGCGGTGCCGCGCCACGGGCGGCTCAGCCGCGGCGGTCATGGACGGCAATCCAAGGGCCGCCAGGGCGAGGAAGCAGCGCAGGTGGGCAGGTGCATGGAGTCGCCTCATGGGCGGACGAAGGCGCGCATCCCGCTCGGCGGCGCGGGCCGCGCAGTGGAGGGTGCCGGCTCTGGTCAGTTCAGCGCACATGCCGCAAGTCTACCGCAGCAGGGCCGGACTGGCTCGCCTCATGGGGTCGTGTGGACCCCGACTACGCCCGGCCGCAGGTTCAGCTTGTTTCCCGTGATGCTGCGGGGTGCGCCGGCCATGTTGGACAGCGTGATCGCGCCCCCGTCGACTGCCGGCCTCCGGTCATCTACCGTGTTCCTGTCGAGCGTCAGGCGGCCGCATCGGTCGATCAGGACCGCCTGCATGGTCCGCGCCGCGCCGGCATCGACGGTGACACGGTTTCGCCGGAGCGTGACCTCGGCATAGGCATCCACCTTCACGCCCTGTGTCAGCGGCAGGACGCCGCGGGGAGCCATGCGGAGGGTGTTCGCCTCAAGCGTGATGCTTGCTGGAAATGGCGCCGCCAGCCTGCGGGCGCTCCAGCTATTGCCGGAGAGGAACACCTGCGGTCCGAGGACGCCGATGGCAAAGGGCCACGGAGCGTCGATCGTGTTGCCCCGGATGAGGGTATCGCCGAGGGCGCCCTGAACGTCGATGCCGTAGGCGGTCTGCTCCATGCGGTTGCCTTCGACGCGGAACGCGCCGTTGTAGGCCAGGATCGCCTCCTTGAGCTGTGACCGGAACCGGCAGTTCCGGATGACCGCCGGCGCGGTGGGCTTTCGGAGGGCGAGGGTAGGGCCGGCTCCGCCAGGCGCCTCGTCGCCGGCCGTGGCGGCGCGGGACCGGACGCCCGTGATCGGCGCGTCAAGCCGCACGGCGCTCTGGTGCCCGCTACGCTCGCAGCGGATGATGCGCCGTTCGCCCAGCGACACTCCCGAGGCCTGGTCGAAGAAGAGGAGGGTGTCGCCGACCTCGAGGAGCGAGGGATACCAGGCGATCTCGGTGTAGGCCAGCTTCAGGGCGTCCGGCGCCGTCTGCTCCTCCACTGTGTGGCCCAGGTCGCCCACGCTCACGGAGTCGTCGCCCAGCGCCTCGATCGTGCAATCCTCGATGAGCGGGCCCCGCCGCGTGCGCCCATGGATGCCGTCGGAGTTGCACGCCGCGAGCCGCGTCGTACCCGGTCGGCGCACGATCCGCACGCCCCGGACCACCAGGTCGTCGCATCCGTCGAAGCGGATGGTGATGCGCGGCGAGGAGTAGTGCTGTATGTTCTCGATGCGGCACCCGGGGCTCTGGCGAAGCTGGATGCTTGCCGTGGGGCTCGAGACGCAGCGGCCCTCCTCGGTGACGAACCGCCGGGCCCACTCCTCGCGGGTATGGTGCGGGAGGATGAACCAGAACCGCTGGCCGGGTTGCACGTGTGTGCGGACCACATCGCGGCACCAGGCGGCGTCCGAGGGGACGATGCGAAGGACGCCGGGCCGACCGGCGACGGCGACGGCCTCCGACATGTAGACCCAGTAGTGCGTGAAGAGCGGGCTCGGCGACGGCTCGATGAAGCAGCCATGGTCGTAGTGCGCGTCGCCGATCCACTTCGCTCCGTCGGGCGCCGGGTAGCCCTCCTCGAGTTCGAGCAGGAACGTGCCGCCTTCCCGATCGACCTCCAGCACCGTGCCCTGGGTGAAGGGCAGCGGCGAGTAGTCGATGGTGAGGTTGCGGATCGTGGTGCCCGGGCTGCGTAGGACGCCGAAGGCCATGTTCTTCGGGTCTACGGCCAATTCGGCGCCGTTACCCTCCACGGTGACGCCATGCCCCTCGATGATCGGCAGGGCCTCCCAGCGCTCCTCCCACGGGCCGATCCGGTAGCGCCTCCCTCGCTCGAAGGCGACCGTGACGCCGCGCGCGCCCGGCGCGTTGGAGAGCGCCACGGCCTTCGCCAGCGCCGCGCGTATGCCCGGGCCGTCGTCGGCAGTGCCGTCTCCCCGGGCGCCGAAACTCGCCACGCGGAGCGTGACCGGCGCCGCCCCGCCGATTGCCGCGCAGGTCAGGAGCGCCGCCGCGGCGAGCCAGGGCGCGATCATAGCGCTGCCGGCCTCAGCAGCGCCACCCAGTCATGCCCGTGCCCCGGCGCGGGGAGGCGGATCTCGCCCTTGCGGTCTGCCGTGAGCGTGCCGCCGTCGGCCTCAACGGTCTCGATGGTGTCGAAGTGCGTCAGGGCGTAAACCGTGCCGGGCTCCAACTGGCGGAGGACCACCGGCCGGTCCTGAAGCATGTAGAAGACGCGCGCGCCGTCGTCCGTGCCGCAGGCCGCTGGAGCTACGAGGTCGGTCGAGGCCTCTCCGGCGGTCACCGGTGCGGCGCCGGGAGCCGGTGCGCCGGCTCCATCCCAGGCGGCCCAGGTGAAGTGGGGCTGCAGCGTCCACCATTGCAGCCTCTCCAGCCACCGCTTGCCCGCGGCGATCTGCCTGCCGCCGTCCAGGTGCATGGCATCGTCCCAGGGGAGGTTGCCGTAGCCCGTGCTGCCCGGCGTCGGCGAAGCGCCGTGCGGCGCACCCTTGCGGTTCACCTGCCAGATGCCGTTGGCGCCGTAGGTGTGGCCCGCCGCGCCGTTCAGCATGCAGAGCCAGAACATGGAGCGGGTCTTGGAGGCCGGGATGCGGTCGATGAGCATCTCGTAGCTCGCCTCGCCGTTCACCACGGGCATGGTCGGGAACGCGGCGCGGCTCTGGATCACGGTGTCGGCGGCGCCCGCCTCGGCGGTGAGGCCCGGTCCGTCGTGCGGCGTCTGCAGCAGGTCGATGTCGAGCAGGGCGTCGTCGTCTACGGCATGGCGCGCCGAGTAGGAGTTGATCGCCGTGGGATGGATCGTCGTGATCCGCCGCCACGGGTCGGTGGCGCGAAGGGAGCGCATCACGTCGCACCAGCGGCGCGTGGTGGCCTGGTCGTCGTAGGGGAAGCCATCGGCCTGGTACCAGGGCAGGTTGGCCTCGCCCGCCGTACACCATGCCACGGGCAGGGCGGCGTAGCGTGCAATGAGATAGCGCCAGTGCGCCTTCAGCCGCGACTCGCCCATCCACGGCATGAAGTAGCCCCACGCGCCCACGATGCAGGGCATGAGCCCCTTGTCCACCAGCCCGAAGATGCGCCGGTCGGCGGCGTCGAAGTACTCGGGGCGGATGCGGGCATACTCGGCCTCCCAGGGGTATCCGGCCTCGTTGGCGCCACGCGGGTCGAAGGGGTGCATGTCCGGGTAGAGGCCGGCCACCAACTGCACCACGTTGAAGCCCTTGGCCACGCGGTCGTCGGCCAGCTTGGCGAAGTCGTGGGGCCACTCGAGCCGGTTGCAGAGGCCCATCCACCAGGTGTCGCCCAGCCAGAAGAAGGGCGTGCCGTCGGCGTGCTGCAGATGCCGCCGGTCGGGCGCCACGCCGATGGGGCCGCGGGCGTAGAGCGGGTTGTCACCGGTGTAGGGCTCCACCTCCACGGCGCCCGCGACGTTGTGCAGCCCGGCGTCCGAAGCGTTGCTGCACTCGCTCCACCAGCGCACCGTGCCCGGGCAGCCCGCCGCGTAGCGCACCTTCCAGGCCTGGCCCCCGGCCCAGAAGGCGGGGACGCGCCGATGCGTGCCGTCGGGCTCTGAGAAGATGACATCGAGGGCGACCGTGTTGAACGGATCGGTAGTGGCGACCTGGGCGCTGAAGCCGATCTCGACGGGCACGTGGGTCTGGGTGCGGAAGGTTGGCATGGGTCACTCCCTGGCGTGTTCGGCCCGCAGTACGGACCCAGTGAGAAGCCTACCAGAAGCAGGCGAACAAGACGCCCGCTGCTCCGTCTGAGCAGGTACCGACGCTGTGGAGGCAGGGGCAATGCGACGATGGACGGCGCTCACGGCCATACTGGCCACCGGATGGACTGCGGCCGCGCTGGGCCAGGCCCTCCCTGAGCCCACCGAGTGGACGGTAGGCGGCGTGAAGCGGCAGGCCATTGTGCTCAAGCCCGAGAGGGCGACGGAGCAACCTGCGCCTCTGCTCTTCGTCTTCCACGGGCACGGCGGCGCCATGCGCAACACGGCCCGCCTCGGCTACCACAAGGCATGGCCCGAGGCCATTGTCGTCTGCCCCCAGGGCCTCGCCACCGTCACCGCACGCGACCCGCAGGGCTCACGGCCCGGCTGGCAGAACCGCAAAGGGGCCGACGGTGACCGAGACCTGGCCTTCTTCGACGCCATGCTCAAGAGCCTGCGTGCCGAGCGCAAGGTGGACGACCGGCGCATCTACGCCACGGGCCACTCCAACGGGGGCGGTTTCACATACCTGCTCTGGGCCGAGCGCGGCGACGTGCTGGCGGCGGTGGCGCCCTCCTCGGCCGGTGCGGCGGCGCTACTGCCTGCGACCGGCATCAAGCCGATGCCCGCGCTCATCCTGGGCGGCCGCACCGATGCCGTCGTGCCCTTCGCCGGGCAAGGGCGGAGCATGGCCCTCGTCCGGCGCATCAACCAGTGCGGCGCCGAGGGGAAGCCATGGCCCGCCGCCGGCAACCTGGAGGGGACGCTCTACCCCTCCGGAGTCGGCGCCCCGATGGTCACGCTCATCCATCCCGGCGGCCACCGCTTCCCGCCCGAGGCGCCGGCCCTCATCGTCCGCTTCCTCAAGGAGCAGGTGAAGAAGGAGCCGGCGCCTCCCAGCGGCTAAGGGCGCCGTCCGATCAGGCCGCCGATTCGTCCGGCTGCATGATCCCCGTCAGGATGCCGTCCGTATCCTTGAAGTAGGCCAGCCAACCCACGCCGGGCACGGCCGTCTTCGGCACGACGACCTCGCCGCCGGCATCGGTGATCTTTGCCGTGTACTCATCGACCGAAGGCACGTCGATGACATTGGTGGCGGGCTGCTCGGGATCGTGGCAGCGCATCAGTCCGCCGTCGATGCCACCCTCCCCCTCGCCGGTCGTCACCATCCAGTACTCGACGGGGCCGTCCCACTTGTCGAACTTCCAGCCGAAGACGCTGCTGTAGAAGGCGATCGCCTTGTCAGGGTCGCCCGAAGGTATCTCGAAATGACATACGCGTGGCATAGGTGGGTCTCCTTGGTAGGGCGCCTGCCGGTCAGGCGCATGCAGGAGTATACGCAGCCGAGACCCGGACAGCGTCCCATGCCTCCGTGTCTCAGTCTGGGGGTTCAGATCAAGATCAAACACCGCCGTCAACACGGTCAACAACGTCAAGCCCGGCCCTACAGACCGTCCTGACGGAGCAGCCTACCCGCCCCCCACCAGCCCTACCACTTGTGGAACAGGTACGGTGAAATCCCCTTCAGGCCGAAGGCGCTGGCCACCACTCCCCAGAAGATGACCGTCACGTAGTCGCCGATGACGAAGCCGAGGAAGAAGGGCATGGCGTTGCGGTAGGCCTTGAGGCCGCCGTATCGGACGATCAGCAGCTTGAGCAGCCACGTGGCGAAGAACGGGGCCCAGAAGTACTCCATGGCGTAGGAGACCGCCAGCGCGTAGCCGATGGGGTGCAGGGGGCAGCCGAGGATCGCGCCGCGCAGCATCGCCAGGCCGCCCACCACGGCGAAGGAGCTTCCGGCGGCAATATAGGCCCGGGCCTGCGGCGCTTGCGGCGCGTCCGCCCAGCCCTGGAGCCGACCGTAGGCCTCCCAACCCACGCCGAGCTGGTATCCCAGCACCTTGGCCGTGCCCGCCCCGCGGCTGTAGTAGATCTCAAGCGTGGCCAGGAACCCCACCACGATCCCGATCAGAACCGCCGCCGGCAGCACCCCGGCGGTCCAGCGGCGGCTCGTGCCCGTCAGGTCGGAGAAGCGCATCGCCTCCAGCTGATGCGCCATGGGGTGCTGGCGGTAGCAGCGGTTGAACCAGAAGAAGTTGGTCATGACCACCTGGTCGCCCGCGGTGAAGCTCCGGCTCCCGGCCGCGGCCACGATGGCGGCCTCCGTGTTGAAGAAGTAGAGCTCCAGGACGGGCATTCCGACCTGGGCATAGACCCGCGTCATCGCCACCGTGGCCAGCAGGAAGAGCATGAAGTAGACGGTCGCCAGGAGCGCCGACATCCCGGCAGCCACTGCGAAGCCGACCAGCGCGGCGTACCCAGCGAGCACGCCCGCCGCCGCCGCCCGGTAGGGGATCGCCTCGTCGGCATCCTCCGTAGCCGCGCCCCGCCGCGGCAGGATGACCCCCAGCAGCGACCGCAGGTGGCTCCTGGCGCTCCACATGAGCGTCACGAACAGGCCCAGCCACGCGCCGTAGGCCAGCTCGCGGGTGTAGGGGAACGGCGCCCCGGCACCGCCCGCCGCACCCCAGCCCTGAGCCACCCAGAGCACCTCGAAGGCCTTGCGGGCCAGGTAGAAGAACCAGCAGGAGAAGGAGACATCCAGCGGTACCAGGAAGGCCAGCCCGATGCCGAAGGGCTGCCACATCATGTAGAGCGGGTTGGCGGCGTTGTAGGGCGGCTCGGTGATGTAGTGGCCCAGGTTCGAGAGGTTCAGCTGCACGCCGGGCAGCGACGGGAACATGCCGCTCAACACGTTCAGCGACTCCACGGCCACTGGTATGGCGAAGCCGAGGAGGAGCGTCCGCCGCGAGAAGAGCCCGCCCAGCGTGCCGGAGGAGACCATGGTCATCGGCACTTCGAGGATCGGGAAGGGCAGGCGCTCCCGGTCCACCCACTGCCGGCGCATGAGCACGTTGAGGCAGAGCATGACGCCGCATAGCACGAAGAGGAACCCGCCCCAGGCCAGCAGCGGCACGAGCCACGCATGCCACACGCGCGGTTCGAAGAAGCTGCCGCCGCCGAGGAAGAAGGCGCGGACCACCGCCGGATCGCGCGGAGCAAGCCAGGGGGCGATGTTGGGCAGGAACCGCTCCCACCGGTTGGCCGGGGTCGCGTACCAGAAGGGCATGAGGAGCGTGGGCATCAGGTTCTGCAGCAGGTCGAAGCCCGCCACCATGGCCGACACGGTGACCATGGTAAAGATGACCATCATCTCCGGCGGCTTGAGCCGGAACCGCTCCATGCGCCCGGTCAGCAGGCCGTTGGCGGCCAGCAGCGCGAAGAGGAGGGCCACGGCGCTGGCAAGCAGCGAGGCGCCCGTGATCGACGTGCCCAGGTGCCCCCAGGCCGTCTCGTCGTACACCACCCAGCCGGTGTGAGCCGCCGCCAGCGCCGTGCCCAGCACGACGCTGCGAACAGTCACGCGACCCAGCGGACGAGCGGACAGTGGAGGTGCCATGGCAGGATCGTACCCTAAGGGCCAAGGCGCCCCACCCACCGGGACTCGGGCACAGAGGCCCGAGCCACCAAGTGAGGTCCCCCCTCACCCCCTCACCCCCTCACCC
>CAISJD010000190.1 GCA_903885605.1 uncultured Chthonomonas sp.
CCGGGCATGACCAGACCACCGACGTGATGCAGTTGAGCCTGACCAATCTGGCGGACACCGGACTGCGGCGCGGGGTGCCCGTCGTGGTGGCGCCCGCTGTGGCGACGCTCTTCGTCGGGGCGCCGTTCCATGAGCCGATCCCCGGTCCCGACGGCTCGGTGCGCTTCCGGCGCATAGCCAACCTCATCATGACGTTCGATCACCGCGTCGTGAACGGCGTCGGCGCGGCTCGCTTCCTCAATGCTGTTCGGGCCAAGGCGGAGGGCGTCGAAGCCGAACTCGGGGCGCCGTAGTGGCGAACGCCGCCGCCGCCCTGGTCGCGACGGCTCGGCTGCTGCTGGACGGCGCACTCGACCTCCTCTATCCGCCGCGTTGCCTGGTCTGCGGCGACTTCGGGCCCCTGTACCTGTGCGCGGCCTGCGTGTCGGAGTTCGAGGCGGTTCAAAGCCCGATCTGCCTGCGCTGCGGCGCGGAAGCGGAGCCCCGCGCCGGACCTGAAGAGCGCGTGGCGCGCCTTTGCCCATGGTGCCTCGCCGGCCGGGCCTTCGCCTTCGTGGCTGCACGTGGAGCCCACGCGTACACCGGAGTTGTGCGGGCGGCCATCCACCGGCTGAAGTACGACCGCCGCCGCCGCCTGGCCGAGCCGCTCGCCCTGACGATGTTGTCGACCCTGTCGCGCGTACCCTTCGCGGGACGGGACTTCGTGCTGGTTCCGGTGCCACTGCACCCGAGCAAACTCCGCCTGCGGGGCTTCAACCAGGCGGAACTGCTGGCCGGCACGCTGGCTGAGCAGACCGGAATGCCGCTGGAGTTGCACGCCGTCAGGCGCGTGCGGGCCACCGAGCCGCAGGCGCTACTCAAGGGGCGCCATCGGTTCGCCAATGTGGAGGACGCCTTCGAGGGCGTGCCTGGCGCGCTGGCGGGGATGGACATCCTGCTCATCGACGATGTGGTCACAACGCTGGCCACGGCGAACGCATGCAGCAGGGCGCTGCTGAAGGCGGGAGCGCAGTCGATCCATGTCCTGGCGCTGGCTCGCGGTGGGAGAGGCCTACCAGGCGACGCCGCGGCGCGCCCTCAGGAGTAGGCAGAAGATCGGCGCTCCGACGATGGACGTGACGATCCCGACGGGCAGGTCGTTGAGCCATACCCGCACCAACGTATCGGATGCCAGCACCAGACCCGCCCCCAGCGTCGCCGCGACGGGCAGCAGTCGGCCGTGGTCTGGCCCGGTCAGGCGGCGCGCGATGTGGGGCACCACAAGGCCGACGAAACCGATGATGCCGCTCACGGAGACCGCAGCGGCCGTTGCGAGCGAGCCGACGAGCAGCACCTTTCGTTTGAACCGCTCGGTATCGACGCCCAGATGGTGGGCCGTCTCCTCGCCCAGGGCCATCAGGTTCAGCTCGGCGGCCCAGAGCCGAAGCAGCGTCCAGCAGACCACGCAGAACGGCGCGAGCAGGGCGACCCGGAGCCAGTCCGTACTCTGAAGGTTGCCGACGAGGTAGAAGTAGATGCGCTGCAGGTCATCGCCACGGTGGCCCAGGACCATCAGCAGCGGGATGAGCGACCAGAGCAGCGTACCGACGACCACGCCTGCAAGCAGGAAGGTATGCACCGCTACGCGCCCGTTGACCCGCGCCAACGCATAGACCAGGGCGACGGCGCCAAGGGCGGCTGCGAATGCGGGCACGACCGCGCCCAGGCCCATCAGCATGCCGGCGAAGCCCAGCACCTCTGCCGTCGCCGCGCCGACCGCTGCGCCGGCCGATACGCCAACGGTGTATGGGTCAGCCAGCGGGTTCATGAGCAAGCCCTGAAGCGCAACGCCGGCGGCTCCCAGCAGAAGGCCCACCATGGCGCCGCAGAGCGCGCGCGGGAGGCGCACCTGCCAGACGATGGCATCGACTTCCGGCGGCTGCTCCGGTCCTCTTCCGAGGGTATGGTAGGCCACGACGCGCGCCGCCTGCAGGGGCGTCACCGGCACGTCGGCCGGGCCCATGGCCACACTGCCCAGCAGCCCCATGCCGAGCAGCAGGGCGGCGATCAGCGGCGTCAGCCAGCCGCGGCTGCGGCCGGTGGATTGCACGACGCTACTGCTTCGGTTTCCCACGGTCAGTGGGCGTCTGCTTGCGATCAGTCTGGCCAGGACGCGGCTTCGGCGGCCCGCCAGGGGCGCCACCGGCCTTCGGGCCACCTGCGCTGGGCCTTGGGGGAGCGCCGCCGGGCTTGGGGCCGCCCGCGCTGGGTCGTGAGGGGGCGCCGCCTGGCCTCGGGCCCGGGCCATCAGGCCGGGCGCCGATTGCGCCGGGCCTGCCGCCTGGGCGACCCGGTCGAGAACCGCCGCCGGGCCTCGTTGCTCCTCCACCGGGCCGCGATCCCGTCCCGCGCGGCCGGGGCGGCGCTTCCGGCTGCGGAGGCCGGCGAGCATCCATACTGGTCTTCTGGCGCGGCGACCGGGCGGGCCGCTGCGTACGTGCGGCGGGCGGAGGCGGGGGATCGGAGGAGATCATCGCCGGAACCACGGGCTCGACCTCGTCGGTAGCGGCCTCGAATCCTGACTCAGAGCCCTGCGTAGCCGCGAGCAGGCCGGCCACTTCCTGCTCCGTCAGGTAGCGCCACTCGCCGGGCGCCAGGTCGCCCACATCGACGGGGCCAACGGAGCGCCGGTGCAGCACCATCACGCGGTAGCCCACGGCTTCCATCATCCGGCGCACCTGCCGGTTGCGGCCCTCGTGCAGCGTGATGTCGAGCATGGTGCGGTCGCCGGCCTTGTCGTAACCCACCCACTCGACTTCTGCAGGCGCCGTGACGCCGTCCTCCAGCATAACGCCCGCGCGCAGGTCCGTAGCCGCGAACTCACTCACCTCGCCCTGAACCAGTACGCGGTAGACCTTGCCGAGCTGGTGTGACGGATGCGTCACGCGCATGGCGAAGTCGCCGTCGTCGGTGAGGAGCAGGAGGCCGGTCGTATCGGCATCGAGGCGCCCGGCGGGGTAGACGCGCTTGCGGATGCCCTTGACCAGCTCCATCACGGTCCGTTCGGCGTGCGGATCGGAGACAGTGGTGACAAAGCCCGCCGGCTTGTTGAGGGCTACATAGATGCGCCGCGTTCCGGTGTTGAGCGGCTTGCCATCGACCTTGATGTCGTCCCTGTCGGGGTCTGCCTTCGACCCCATATCGCTGACTACCCTACCATTGACGGTGACCCTACCCGAGGCCACGATCAATTCGCATTTTCGCCTGGATGCGATACCGGCGGATGCGAGCAGCTTTTGAAGCCGCTGAACCATAGATCACCCCCACGATTATGAGCGCCGCCAGGAACACCCGGATCGAGCCCCAAAGCAGGCCGGACCCCTTGGCGATCTCCACCGATGCGGCGGCCAGTAGCGGGGTGGATGCCACCACTCGGCCGTTCAAGCTCACTTCAGCGACGCCCACCGGCGCCCCAACCCGCACAGGCGCCTTGAGCGTCCGCAGCTTCGTCTGTACCGCGGGTGTGGCGGATGCACGGTTGGCGACAACGACCTGTACCTCCTGCTTCGCCAGGGCCTGGACGCTCCGTGCCGCGCCGCCGTTGACGCCGACCTGGCCGATGCGCTGCGATCCGGCGATCACAGGTACCCGATGGAAGTTGCCGAAGCCATAGTTGAGCAGGCGCGCCGTCTCGCCGGTGGTGTCGGGGCTATTCAGTACCACCGTTAGCAGGCGCCAGCCGCCACGGGTCGCGGAGCCTACCAGGCAGTTACCTGCCTGAGTGGTCCAACCGGTCTTGACGCCGTCCGCTCCGTCGTAGGCCCAGAGCAGGCGGGTCTTGCTGCGGAGGCGCAGGTCATCCTTATAGGTGCGCGAGTTCATCAGGTAGGACTTGGTGCGTGTCGCCGCGTTGAAGTCCGGGTACTGGGTCGCGTACCGGGCGATGAGCGCCAGGTCTCGAGCGGTGGTCAGGTGCTTCGGATCCGGCAGGCCGTTCGGATTATTGAAGGTCGTACTGGTTGCGCCGATCTCCCTGGCTTTGGCGTTCATCATCTCGACGAACTTGGCGTCAGACCCGGCGATGTGGTGACCCACCGCGACACAGGCATCGTTTGCTGACCGGAGGAGTAGCGCATACAGGACATCGTGCGCGCTGATCCTCTCGCCGGGCTTCAGGTGGATCGACGTCTCCTCGGTCAGCGCGGTCTTCTCGTCGGCTACGATCACATCGTCCGGCCGCGTGTTCTCCAGCAGCAGGATGGACGTCATGATCTTGGTAGTGCTCGCCGGGGGCAGGCGACGGTCGGCGTCCTTCTCGTAGAGCACCTGCCCCGTGGCGCAGTCGACCAGGATGGCGGCTCGGGCGCTGACGTTGGGTGCGGGGCTCTGGGCGAGGCCCGGCACGCAGAGGATGCTGAACGCTGCAGCCGTGCCGAAGCGGCGGATCAGGGCGCCGAGCCGCAGGTTGTTGATTGGCGATGCCATGTTTCCGGGTTCCTGTGCCGCGAGGGCAGACCATGGTGAGCGCACTATTCTACCTGTACGCCGCCAGGGCGCCCAGAACGTCCCACCGGCCCCGCTCCCGTGCAGCCGCGAGGACGGCGTATGTGAACGCTCCCGTCACTTGCGCGCCGCTCCTCGTTCGGGGATCAGGCGGAGCATCCGGTACTCCAGCGGCTTCAGCGTGATCCGCCCCGTGGCCGGTCGGTCGGCGATCAGGTCGCCGACCCGGCACGGACCCGAGCCCGCGGAGACGCGCAGGGCCACAGGCTTCTGGTTGTAGTTGATCATGTTTATCAGGACGCCCTTGCCGTCGACCGCGCAGCGCCATGCGACACCGAAGGGCTCCGAGCCGTCTGCCATCATCACGCGGGCCGCCGGGCGCAGCCGTAGCCTGGCCGCCAGCGTACCCATGCTTCGAAAGATGTCGCGCCGCCCGTCGGAGCCGTGGCGATAGGGGACCGCGCCTTGTACGGCCTCGCGCTCTGCGCCGTACTCGTCATGCCCCAGGTTTCCGTCGCCGACGGCGATCAAGCGCACTCCTCCGATCTTGAGGGCAGCGCGGGCCTTGTCGGACAGGTGGGTCACCGAGCAGAGCAGGACCGTCTGGCCCGCCGGCCGCCGGCCTTCCTCTAGCTGCCGTTCAGTGATGAAGCCGACCTTCAGGCCGCGCAGCGTCAGGCCAGAGTAGACCTTGCCCAGGCAATCGGCGTGCTGTCCGCCGTTCCATGTGAGCGTGCTGATGCTCTGGAGCAGCAGCAGGTCCGGCTCGGCGCGCTGGATGGACGTTACCTCGGGAGCCAAGCGCATGAGGTCCAGGCCCACATGGCCGACGATGGCCGCACTCGCGGGCCGATGCATGATGCTGGCGGCGAAGTCCGACTTCGGGTCCTCGGTCCGCTCCCAGACCCAGATGGTGGTGGCTCCCTGGCCGTGGATGGCCGCCTGCCACAGCGCGGCCGCGGTATGCTCGGGAGGCACGGAGCGCGTGTCACGATCCGTGATGATGTGGTTCTCGCTGTTGAACACGGGCGCCTCGAGGCACGACCGCTGCAGGTCGTGGCCCATGGCGTTCTGCTCCCAGTTCTGGGCGAAGTCGCCGGCACCGAACGTGTAGGTGTTGGCCGCATCATTGCCGTTGATCTGGCTGAGCTTCCCAAAGAGGTGGGCGTCGACCCCGTAGACCACCTCCTGGTCACCCAAGAGGGTCCACGTCATCGCTTTCGCATGTACCGGCAGCTTCGGCGCGACCTCGTGCACGGCGTCGGCCAGCTGCTTGTGCCAGCCGGCGAAGAACTCCTGGTTGAACCGAACATAGTCCATCCAGACCCTCGGGTCGGGGCGCGGCCCAAACGGGTCCGGCAGGGGCGCGTCGTCGATGGATGCGATGGTCGTGCCCCACCGGGAGTTGAGTTTTGCTGCAGAACCGTGCCTTCCAAGGAGCCAACGATGCCAGAGTGCGGCTCCTGCCGCGCAGGGCGCCTCCTTGGAGACCGGCTCATTCGATAGGCAGATGCTATGCAGCGCCGGATGGCCGGCGAGGCTCGGCATCGCGGCGTGGATGAAGCGCTTGAGCAGGGCCATGCCGTCCGCATCGTGAAGGCAGTAGGGCAGGAAGCCTCCCGTCCGCGCCCGGAGGCCGGCGTGGGCGCCGTAGGCCCAGTCCGGCATGTAGTGCGGGCTGATGAGCAGGCAGACCGCCACACCGCTCTGTTGCGCCAGGTCGAGCGTCTGTCGAAACTGCTCGACGGCCGCCATCGAGACGGTCTCAGGCCCGGTCAGGACGCTGCTGGGGCCGAACTCGACCTGGATGATGTTGCAGCCCAGTGACGCCCACTTGGGCAGGTCGGTGACCACGCGCCCGAAATGGCCGAACCCGGTGAAGAAGACGGGTCGCTTCACCCCGGCCTTGGCGCCGGGTGTGCGCGTGGCTGCCACAAAGGAGCCGCCCGCCAGCGCTGGACGCTCCTTGGCCGTCCAGCGGGGCACACGGTGGAGTCTCCGCCTGTCAGCCAGCGTAGCTGCGAGGCGCGCCTGGACCAGGGCCATCTCGGCCACCTCGTCAAGGGCGCGCCTCGTCTGGCCTATCCGAATGTCCTCCTCAACAAATCCGACAAAGTCCTGCAGCGTTTGCAGGTCGATGTCGGCATAGCTCGTGTCAAGCCCTGCGGATTTCAGCCGCTTCACGGCGGCTGCCGACGCCGGAAGGCTCGCCCTGACTGCCTGCACCTTCTGCCGGGCTGCAGCAGGGGAGTGGAAGCGGATCTGGGCCGTAGTCGAGATCGCAGGTCCACCCTCAGGCTGCACGGTCAGGCGGATGGTCTGCGGCTCGGAGCCGGCAGACTGCGCCTCGCCCTCCACGCGCAAAACCCATGCGCCGGCATCCATGTCGAGCGTCCGGCGTACCGGCGCCCCTGGACCGGGCACCTGCGCGGTCAACGTCACGCGCGCTCGGGCCGGTGTGCTCAGGTCGAAGGCGACGTCAAACGTCCCGTCGCGCTCGATGGTCCGCTCGTTCTCAACGGCAGCCGCCTCGATGGAGCCGTCAGGTGCGCCGCTCAGTGCGAGCGTGGCGGACGGGCCCTCCTCCAGCTTCAGGTCATCGATCCAGTAGCCGTCGGTCGGGCTCTCGGTGCTGACGCGTAGCACGAAGTCGGCATCCGCCTCTCCTGGTGTGAACGTCACCGAGACGCGCCGCCACTCGTTGCCGGTCCTGGTCAGTGCGGCGCGGTACTGCCAACCGGAGCCGCCCATGAGGTGTGCCGTGCCCGGGTCTGCGGATCGGACCCATGCGCTGGCCGTATACTGCTTGCCCACCTGGAGCCGCACGGGCTCCGAGGCCCAGAGCATGCCGTAGACGTGCGCCCCGAACGGTGTGCGGTTGGTGACCTTGAGTGAGGCAGCGCCTCCATGGCGCACCTGACGGTCCACAGTGCAGGTTCCTGTGGTGTTGCGGGCGTCCCACTCCCATGCGGCGGCGCGTCCATCGGGCCGCGTGCGCTCGAACCCTGGATTGGTGAGTAGGTTGGCGGAGACGCGTCCGGGCTCAAGGCTGATCGATGTCAGGGCCACTGGCGCGCCGCCGGCCACGGCCGAGGCGAGGAGAGCGGCGGCGATGCTGAGGAGCCGCATCCTCATGCCCTGCCCAGAGCGTCGGGGTTAAGGCCTGCCAACTCCGGTAGCACGAAGAGACCGGCCTTCCGGACCAGCACTCCGTCGAACCAGATCTCGCCGCCGCCATACTCGGGACGCTGGATGCAGACCAAGTCCCAGTGGAGGTCCGACCGATTGCCGTTGTCGGCCTCGTCATAGGCCCGGCCCGGGGTCAGGTGGAACGATCCGGCCTTCTTCTCATCGAAGAGCGTGTCACCGATTGCCGATGTGACGAAGGGGTTCACCCCGATCGACCATTCGCCCACGTGCCGTGCGCCATCGTCCATGTCCAGGATCGAGGTCAGCTCCGCGACGTTCTGGCTGCAGGTGGCTCCAACGACCTTGCCGTTGCGGAACTGCAGCTCGATGCGCTCAAACGTGCGGCCCCGCTGTACCGACGGCGCGTTGAAGAGGATCGTGCCGTTCACACTGTCGCGTACAGGCGCGGTGAAGATCTCGCCGTCGGGCAGGTTGCATCCGCCCGCGCACGGCACCGTGGGAACTCCCTTAATGGAGAAGCTGATGTTCGTACCCGGTCCGGTGATCTGGACCTGGTCCGTGCGGTCCATGAGCTCGTGGAGCGGCTCCATGGCCTTCGCCATCGCGTCGTAGTCGACGCCGGCGCAGACCTGGAAGTAGTACTCCTCGAACGCATCGGTACTCATGCGGGCGGCCTGGGCCATGCTCGGGTGCGGCCATCGGAGGACCACCCAACGGGTCTTTGGGATGCGCACCTGTCCGTGTACGGGCGTCCAGACGTGGCGCTCGTAGAGGTTCATCCGCTCGCGGGGCACATCGGACATCTCCGAGGGGTTGTGGCTGCCGCGCAAGCCGACGTAGCACTGCATGGCCTCCATGCGCCGGCGTTCCACCTCACCCAGCAGCGTCATCTGCTCGGTGGTGGCGGCGCGATAGACGGCCCGCTGCACTTTCTGCGACTGGATGAGGGCGTGTGGGCATCCCTCGGCGTCGGCGATGCGATCAATCAGCACGGTGGTGAAGGCGTCCGGTATGTCGGTGGCCTCAACCAGCACGTGATCCCCTGGCAGGACCTTGAGCGAGTGCCTGACGATGGTGTCGGCCAGGCGGCTGTAGTGGGCGTTCACGGGTGCGGTCTCCTCTGGCTGTGTCGGCGCATGCCCCGGCCGTCCGAACGCCCGGGCACTGATGTGGCTGGTGCCAGTTACGACGGAGGCGCCGCCAATCCCTGCACGGCGGGCCCCGGCTCCGGCCGGCCATGCATGCTGGAGCGGTAGAATAGACGCAAGATGCCATCACCAACCACCCCCGCCAAGCTCACCAGTGCGATCTCGCAGGGGTCGGTTCACGGTGACGTCTGGCGCCTGGCCTGGGCCTCTGTGCTGACCAGCTCCCTGATGACGCTGAACACGCTCATGGACCGGTTCTTCGTCGGGCGGCTCGGCTCAGACGCACTGGCGGCAGTGGCCATCGGCGGCCAGGTCCTCTTCGTCCTTGTCTCGGCTGCGTTCGCCATCACGGTGGGAACCACCGCGCTGGTCTCGCGCTTCACCGGCGCCGGGGACGAGACCTCGGCGTGCAGGGCCACGGCGCAGGCTGTCTCGCTTTCGGCCCTCCTTGGCGTTCTGGGCATCGGTGTCTGCGCCCTAACCCTCGGTCCCTATCTCAACAGCATCGATCTCCATCCTGACGTTCGAGTTGAGTGCACCCGTTTCGTCTCGGCGGCGTTCTGGGGCGTCATCCCGTCGTTCGCGGTGATGACCATTGGAGCGGCCTACCGGGGCATCGGCGATACTCGGACGCCGTTGCTGATCACCGTTGTGGCCAATCTGGTACACCTGGCAGGCGACTGGACCCTCATGCTGGGCCACTGGGGTTTCCCGAAGCTGGGCGTGGCCGGCGGGGGGCTCGCCATGTCGATTTCGCAGTTCGTGGCCCTCGGCGCGTCGCTCTATGGCCTGCGCCGCACGCCGCTGGCGCCGTCCATGTGCCTCCGAAGCCTGATGCCCTCCATCGAGTGGGCCGCACGTGTGCTTCGGATCGGGGTGCCCGCAGCAGTCACGGCGCTGCTTCGCTCATCTTCCTCTATGGCCTTCACGGCGGTCCTGGCCTCGACACCGCAGGGTACCGCTGCCGTGGCAGCCCTGGGTATTGGGCTGGCCGCCGAATCCATCGCCTTCATGCCCGGCCTGGGCTTCGGGGTCGCGGGAGCGGCGCTCGTCGGGCAGGCGCTTGGGGCTGGGATGCCGGCGCGCGCGCGCCAGTACGGCTGGGCCGCGGCGCTGCAAGCGTGCGTGGTGATGAGCGCCATGGGCGCCCTCTTCTACTTCGCCGCGACACCGTTCGCTGCCGTCTTCACGAAGGATGTCGCCGTCCGGGGATGCGCGGCGGAGTATCTGCGGATCATGGCGTTCTCGGAACCGCTCCTAGCGTACAGCATGGTGCTGACCGGTTCGCTGCAGGGCGCCGGTTACACCGTGGTACCCACGATGGTGACCGTCCTCACCTTCTGGGTGGTCCGGGTTCCCGTGGCCTACGTGCTCGCCGGGCATGTAGGCTTGGGCTCCACCGGAGCGTGGCTGGCGATGTCGGGCTCGACCATGGTCTCCGGAGCGTGCATGATGGCGCTGTTCAGGTATGGCAAATGGCAATCGACGCGCGTGTAGCGCTGCGTCAGGCCGGGGGTAACCGCGCCGCTGTGGGCGTCGTCAAAAGGGCAACATGTCGAATCCTGATGCTGTTGTGCCTGCTTGGCGTGGGTCCGACCGTGCAAGCCCAGTCTCCTGCGCCTCGCGTGGTGGCTACGTTGCTGGAGCAGGGACGGGCCGCCGAAGCGATCGTGGCTATTCACGAGTGGGCGGACCAGCGCGGGATCGATGCGAACCTTGGAAACCTGTATGGTGTGGCTCGGCTCATGGTCGGCGACATGGCCGGCGCTCGGGAAGCGTTCACCAAGACGCTTGTCGTTGAGCCGGACAGCGCAATGGCGTGGTACGGCCTCGGTCTGGAGGCCCTGCAACGGCGGGATGCCGCCGCCGCCGGCTGCTTCAACAAGGCCGGTGTCCGCGGCGACCGCGGGCGTTGCCTGCTCGCCGGGCGCTACGCCGAGTTGATGGCCGGTGCGCGCGGGGTGCCCGACCTGCCGCTACCGAGCGACCTGTTGCAGCAGGGCCTTGCGCTTCGGGCCGTGGCGCTGGTGCAGCAAGGCCGGCCGGCCGAGGCCTTGCCGCTCCTGGAGCAGGCCCTTGCCGGGCAGGTGGGGGAGCCGTTCCAAGAGCGCGACGGGTTGCTCATGTCCTTTGATGCGACCCGGCCGTTGCGGCCGTTCTTGCCCAAACGGGTGTCTGCCGGCTACACGGTGGGCTCGCTCTGGACCGCCGCGCCGCAGCCGGCGAACGGTTTCGTCGAGATGCGGCCCAAGGCCAATCCGGAGCCTGGCGGCTTCGTAGCCTATAAGGTGGACGGAGAGACGCTCTGCGTGAGCAATTCCGCCCCCAGCGTCTACCAATGGGACTGCCGCAAGGCTTGGAACGGGATCCACACACTGGAGGTGGTCCTCTACGACAGCGGCGGCTCGGAGGGTTCCGTCTGGCGTGGTCGCGTCCTGGTCGCCAACCCGGAGGCGCCGGTCTCGCCGCTCGGGCGTGAGTGGAGGCGGGTCCTTGACGGTGCATGGCGCCTCGTAACCCTTCAGGTGGGGCGCGCTGCGCTCAACCTTGCCGCCTACGAGGCCGCAAAGGCCGCTGGGGATGTGGCCGGAGCCAGGCGGTACGTTGAGACCGTAGCGGCGATCAATCCGGACGATGCCCGGGTGCGTGGCTGGCTCCAGTCGCAGATGCGAGCGCCGTCGCAACGGCCGATCTGGCGTGTGGCGACCGATGCGTCTGCGGTGGCGATCACGTTCGACGACGGCCCGGTGCCGGGCATCACCGACAAGCTGCTCGCGGCGTTGCAGAGCCAGGGGGCCCGAGCCACGTTCTTCGTAATCGGCCGACATGCGGCGGCCCGGCCGGAGTTGGTCCGCCGTCTGTACGAGGCGGGGATGCAGGTGGAGAACCACTCATACTCGCATCCCAACGTGAGCCGACTGGGGCGGCTGGATGTGGAGCGCGAGATGCTCCGCACCAATGCCGCCATCAGGACGGCCACCGGCGGAAGGCCGCGCTACTTCCGGCCGCCCGGGGGGAACCTGAGCCCCGAGGTGACGGCGGTGGCCGAAGCCTGGGGCATGGTCCCCTGCATGTGGACGGTGAACGGTGAGAAGCTGGAGCGCACGGACCCGGCGGGTCTGGTACGGCACATCGTTGAGGGCAGCAAGCCGGGGTCGATCATCCTCCTGCACAATGGGAGGCAGTCGACGGTGGATGCGCTTCCGGCGATCCTGAAGGGCCTCCGTGCAAGGGGGTTCTCCATGGTGACTGTGGATGAGTTGGTAGGCAGGTACGGTGCGGCGCGACGGTAGCGGACGGCGCCGGATGACGTGGATGGATGCGTTTTCGCCCGCCATGCGTATGGAGCGGGCTCATAATCGGGTATATGGAGTTCTGGAGTGGCGCCTCGCGCGTCCCGCTCAAGGAGGGTATTTCATGCGACGATCTCTGCTCGGTTTTGCCGGTACGCTGGCGGCGCTGGCTCTGGCCGCTTCCGTGGCCCCGGCACAGGCCGGACCAGCCGCTGAGCGCGAACTGCTTGGGATTCGTATTTGGCGCGAGTGGCGCGAAGTCCTGAAGAAGCACGGCCAGCCCACCCGGATCGAAGTGGGTGCGGCCGGCGCGCCCGCCATGGGTGAGATGGGCCAGAGCACCACGGGCGGCCTCATGGGGGCCGGCGGCGCTCCCGGCATGCCTGGGATGCCCGGCATGCCCGGTGGACGCATGGGCATGATGATGGGCGGCGCTGCTGCCGGCGGCGGCAAGCGCATGCCCGGCGCCATGGGCGTCAGCGGCATGGGCGGCGGTTCCCCGATGCTTCCCCCGATGGGCGGCAGCATGGGCAGCGGCGGCATGGGCGCTCCGGCCGGCATGCCCGGCGGCATGGGCATGGGCGGCGGAATGGGTAGCGGAGGCATGATGGGCGGCGGCATGAGCGCTCCCCCCATGCCCACTATGGGCGGCATGGCCGGCCTGCGCGGCATGGGCCGCGGTGGCGCGCTGGCGGGTGAGCCCGGTGATGACGCCGATCTCTCCGGCATGAAGGGTCGCTCCGGCATGATGCCCGGCATGATGGGTATGCCCGGCATGGGTGGCGCCATGGGCGGCGGTTTCGGGGCTGGGTCTCCCGGCGCTGTTGCCGACGCCGAAGAGGGCGAGGTCTCCTGGGTCTACGAGAAGGGCCCGAATACCCTGCAGTTCCTCTTCAACAAGGACGGCCGAGTGATCCAAATCCAGTCTTTCGGCTACAAGAACGGTGGCGTCACCTCCCGCGGTATCATCCTCGGCGACGCACCCAAGAATGTCTACACGCTCTACGGTTGGCCGCCCAAGATCGAGAAGTCGGGCAACACCATGACGCTCGATTACAGCCAGTCGGCGCATGTTGCCTTCCAACTGGTTGATCGCAAGGACGGCAAAGGCATGCGCGTGGTGGGCATCACCATCGCCAAGACCGAAGCCGACTAGACGGTTCCCGCCGGCGCTACAGACGCGTAGCGTCCGGCATGCTCTTCTCCGAAGGAGTCGGTCACTACGACCGACTCCTTCTGCTATTGCGAGGATCATGTGGCAGCCGACAAGGAAGAGGTACGGTCGAGAACCGACATTGTCGACCTGATCGGCGCCCACGTGCAGCTCAAGCGGAGGGGCCGCAACTGGCTTGGCCTCTGCCCGTTCCATCAGGAGAAGACGCCATCCTTCAACGTTGACCCTGTGACCCAGTCCTTCAAGTGCTTCGGTTGCGGCGTCGGCGGCGATGTGTTCAGCTTCGTGCAGCGCATGGAGAACATGTCGTTCGTCGAGGCGGCTGAGAAGCTGGCCGCCAGGGCCGGGCTTGAACTCGCGCGCACCGGCGGCACGTCCATGCCCACGGGTGAGCGTGACGCCTTGCTGCAGATGAACGCCGTGGCGAAGGACTACTACCGGTCGCAGCTGGCGCATTCGGCCGACGCCCGTGCGTACCTGGACCGGCGGGGCATTACCGCCGACGCCGTGCTTCGGTGGGGCCTCGGGTACGCGCCGGAGAGCTGGGACGCCCTCACCACCTTCCTCCGCTCACGGCGGCTCGACCTGCGCGTTGCCGCCCAGTGCGGCCTGGTGGGCTCCAAGGACGGTAGCCGCTACTACGATGTCTTCCGCAATCGCCTTATCTTCCCGATCCATGATGAGCAGGAGCGCGTCGTCGGCTTCGGCGGCAGGGCGGTGGGGAACGAGGAGCCGAAGTACCTCAATAGCCCTGAGTCGGCCCTATTCGCGAAGAGCAAGCTGCTCTACGGCCTGCCCTTTGCACGCCGCAGCGTGGCTGTCACCGGGCGCTCCATCCTGATGGAAGGGTACATGGACGTCATCGCGGCCCACCAGTCGGGCTTCACGGCGGCCATGGCGACGCTGGGCACCTCCCTGACGGGCGACCACGCCAAGAAACTGGTGCGCCTGGCTCCCATCGTGGTCCTCTGCTACGATGCCGACCGCGCGGGCATCAAGGCCACACTGCGTGCAGCGGAGATACTCGAGCAGCAGGAGCTGCAGGTCAGGGTGATCTCGTTGCCGGAGGGCGAGGATCCCGACTCACTCTTGCGGACGCGGGGCGCCGAAGCCTTCGAGGCCGCGGTCGCCGAGGCCGTCGGGCGCGTCGAGTACCAGCTACGCCGGGCAGTGGCAGAGACCGACAGCGCCGACCCGGAGGGGCAGGCCGCGCTCCTGCGCAAGCTCATTGCCATCCTTGCCTCCGTGCCGTCGCGCACCGAGCGCGACATGCATATCGAGAAGGTCTGGAGCTACCATCCCATGCGCGCCCATGGTGCGAGCATCGTTAAGGACCAACTCCACCGCGATGCCGAGGAGTACGCGCGCCGTATGCGTGCACAGCAGCGGGCGGTGCAGGCGGGCGAGCCTGCGCCCGCACCGGTGATCCCGCCTCCGGCAGTGGCACCCCTTACGGCAGAGCGGCGCGCCGAACTGCTGCTTGTGCGGGCGCTCGTGTCTGTCGAGTTTCGCGCCGACGTGCTTGGGTGCTGTGGCATGAGTGATTTCATCTCGCCCGTGGCCGCCAGGCTCTTCTGCGACGTTCGAGACGGCCTGGGCGGGCCGCACACGGATGAGGCCGGCCTGATCGCCGCCGCCGAAGTGCAGGGCGATGAGGCCTTCTGCGACGCGTTGCGGCAGCTGTTGCAGGAATCCTCGGTGGCGTTGGCCAATATACGGTTATCATCGGACATCGTTCGCGCCGAAGCCAAGCGGCTGAGGCGAGCCAGGGTAGCCCAGGTGCAAGACGAACTAGCGGGGCTGCTTCGGGCGCGTGAGTCCTTCGGGCCTGACGATGAGCGCCACCTGGCCGAGTACATGAGGGTTCTCAGGGAACTCAAGGGCTCCAATGCGGGCTGACTGCCGCTGAGCCTGACGGTGGTGCGCATCCATGTCGCGCTACGGGTGGGAACTTGGAACACGTCAGAGATAACGCTGAGTTCAGGCGCCTGGTTGGGCGCGGCCGTGATCAGGGCTACCTCACGTTCGACGAAGTGAATGACAGCTTCGCGAATGAGGACCTCGACTCGGACCAGATCGACGACCTTCTGCACGCCTTCGCTGAAGAGGGTATCGAGGTGGTTGCCCGTAGCCGCACCGGCGAGATCGCCGCTGTGGCCGCTCAGGCGGAAGGCCAGCCGTCCGCAGGCCCCGGAGCCGTGGAGGGCGAGGCCAACCTGGAGTTGCTCGCCCTCGACGACTCGGTGCGCATGTGGCTCCGCGAGATCGGTCGGACGCCCCTGCTCGACATGGAGCGCGAGATCCACCTGGCGAAGGAGATCGAACAGGGTTGCCAGAGGGCCAAGGATGAGCTCACCAAGGCGAACCTACGCCTCGTCGTTTCCATCGCCAAGCGGTACACCGGTCGCGGAATGTCATTCTCCGACCTTATTCAGGAGGGCAACATCGGCCTGATCCGCGCGGTGGAGAAGTTCGACTTCCGCAAGGGCTACAAGTTCAGCACCTACGCGACCTGGTGGATCCGCCAGGCCATCACACGGGCAATCGCCGACCAGGGTCGCACCATACGGATCCCGGTGCATATGGTTGAGACGATCAACCGTCTCATGCGCGCCAGTGGCCAGCTGTTGCAGGAGTTGGGCCGGGAACCCACCATCGAGGAGCTCGCCCGCGAGCTTGAAATGCCCGTGGAGCGGGTGGCCGAAGTACACCGCATCGCCCCGGAACCGCTCTCGCTGGAGATGCCGGTGGGCGAGGAAGACGACAGCCATCTCGCCGACTTCATCGAGGACCACGAGGCGGTCTCGCCCTCCGACGCCGCGTCGCACCTGATACTCCGCGAGCGCATCGAGCAGGCACTGAACCTCCTCACGCCTCGGGAGCGTATGGTGTTGGTGATGCGCTTCGGCCTGAACGACGGTTGCTCCCGGACGCTGGAAGAGGTAGGCAAGCACTTCCGCGTGACGCGGGAGCGTATTCGGCAGATCGAGGCCAAGGCGCTGAAGAAGTTACGCTCGCCCAATAAGAACCGGAAGCTGAAGGACTATCTTGAGTAGCCTACGGTTGCCTCAGGGCGCAGCGCGGTGGTGAGGCAATGAGACAGCTTAAGATCGGGACCAGTTGGGTCCGCGGCGTCATCGGCGACGCTTTTACTCCTGAGCTGGCCATCCAGTTCGCGTGCGCCTTCGGCACGTACTGCGACGGCGGCTCCGTAGTCCTCGGGCGCGACACGCGGCGCTCCTCTCCGATGCTCCATGCGGCGGTCCAGTCTGCCCTCATCTCCACAGGGTGTCGTGTCATCGACCTGGGCGTCTGCACAACGCCGCTGGTCTCCCACGCCGTTCGGCGGCATGGCGCAGCAGGCGGCATCTCGATCACCGGCAGCCACAACGATGCCGAATGGAACGCGCTGAAGTTCCTCGGCCCCACCGGGTCGCTCCTGAATGCCGCCAACAGCGAGGAGTTGCTCGACATCTACCACGCCTCGGCATACGGCTTCAGCGGTTGGGACGGGCTCCAGCGCACCATCCTCGACAGCGGCGCGGTCTCCAGCTACGTCGATGACATGGTGCGAGACCTGGACGCCGCCTCCATCATTGCGAAGGGCTATCGCGTGGCCG
>CAISJD010000191.1 GCA_903885605.1 uncultured Chthonomonas sp.
AGGACGCCGGCCGCCGCGAGGTGTACGGCCGCAGGATGTCGTATCATTAGATGACTCGGGTGTGCGGCCAGAGGCCGGCGCCCTCACGCAGATTCAGCGGCCAACGTTAGTATGCCGGTAGAGTGAAGAGAGGAACAGACAATGGGAACCCCACGAGGGCCGCTCTGGTGTGCGGCTCTGGCAGCAGCATGCCTGCTGCCGGCGGCGCCTTCCGAAGGAGCGCCGAGCTTCAAGACAAGGGTCTTCACGAGGGATGGTGTGGCACTCGTCGGCTACGCACCGCAGGCCCGGCTCCGAGTGACCACCTACGGGAACAAGCAGGTCTGGAGTGGCTGGCTGCCCAACACGCGCGTCACTCGCGTCTCGCTGAAGCCGGGCAACTACACGCTGGAGGCCACCGACGAGTTCAAGGTGATCTCCGTTGACCTGGCCGCGTATGACCGCGGCACCGTGCAACCCGGAAAGCCCGCTCCGCGCCCCACAGCCGTGGGCCGGGCGCCGTTCGTTCTGAGCGTCGTGCCGGTGCCCTGGGTCGCTGACGCCACGTTTGCCGACAATCCGCCGAGCTTCGCCAGCAGCCATGTCGTCTTCAACGGCGTGCCGACACGCCTGAAGGCCGTCATCAAGGGCGGAGTGGCTCCTTACACAGTCGCGTGGAACACAGGCGACGGCTCGGCGACCGCCCCGTTCCAGACCAGCGATCCGGTCTCCGGCGCGGCCCTGACCCATACCTACTCCGGCCTTCCGGTCAACACGCAGATCGCGGCCGGCGTGACTGTCACCGACTCGCTCGGGGCGACCGGTTCGGCCTCCTACTTCGTGGTGGTCGGCGACCCCTCGGTACGCGCCAACCGGGCCAACCGGGCGGCCGACGAAGGCCTCTGGTACCTCCACAGCATCCTGTCCCGGCACCCCGGGGCTACCGTCGATGGGCAACCCGCCGCCGATGACGCCTACGTGCCGTACCTCTACTACGGCCCGAACAGCACGTATGCGGCGGTGGCCGGCTCGTCCATGGCTGCCATCGCGTTCGAAAACACCGGGCGGTCGATCAGCGGCGGCAAGAACTACAGCAGCGACGCATCCAAAGACGCCTATGTCGAGGACCTGGACCTGCTGATCAACTACCTGACGCGGGCCGACAACCTGGTCAAGGTCAACGTCAGCGGCAACTCCATCACGTTCGCCTCGGGAAGGACGCTGAACCCGGATACGCACGGTCCGGGCGGGACCCCCAACGGGTTCGTGGCCAAGTCGCCCGCGGGCACGTATGAAGCAGGGCCGCAGCTTCAGGCGCTCTGCCAGGCCGGCTACGTCATGAAGGCCATCCCCAACCGGAATGACTACGCGACCTACTACGACCTGATCGGCGATGTCGTGGATGCATTCCAATGGTCGCAGGGCTACTCAGGCTACGCTGAAGGCGGGTGGCGCTACGATCTGGCGTTCAACTACAACGACTCTGACGGTTCGACTGCCGCGTGGGCGTTCATCGGCCTCCGTGCCGCCGAGCACGCGCACCTGTTCACCCCCGGGCCGCCCGCGCTCTACCCGCCGGCCATCGAAGTCTCACCCATCACCAAAGCCGAGGCGGCCATCTGGTTGGTGAACGACCAGGTAGCTGCGACCGAGACCAGCACGTTCGGAACCCAGGACTACCGGCAGGTCGGGATGCCTTCGATCCAGACCCAGTACGCCGGCGGCTTCGGCTACACGAGCGGCATGGAGGGCCCGAACGCGGCCAAAACCGCAGGCGGTCTGGCGGGGCTCAAGTTTGTCGGTGCGGCGAACACCTCCGACGGCGTCAAGGGCTCCCTCAGCTTCCTGTACCGCATGTTCTTCAGCCCGGACAGCCTCTGGACCTGGTCCAGCGCTCGCGACGCCTACGGTATGTACAACGTCTTCAAGGGGCTTCGCGAAGCGGAAGTGAACGTGCTGACCGACCCGTTGGGGACAGGTGGCAACTCCCTCGACGGACGGCCGCTGCAGCCCTTCGACTGGTACAACACACTGGTCGATTGGATCGCCGGCACGTCGGCCACCGACTTCGGGCACCAGAACTGGCACGGAACCACTGCCAACGGCACCACATACTTCTCATCGACGGCTGACGGGCACTTCGAGCCGAGCGGCTACCAGGCAACGGACTGGCCCGCCGGCGCGTCCGACCAGAACACACAGGTCGGACTCGTCACAGGTTGGGACATCGCCATCCTGGCCGGAGCTGTGTTCACACCGTCGCCGGTTGCCGTCATCGGCCACCCCAACGGGAATAACGGCGAGACCTACGTTCCGCTGCAGTCGAACGGTCAGGACCACTACGTGACCTTCGACCCAGTGGGCTCGTACGAGCAGAACCCGTCTGCCCGCATTGTGCGGGTTCGATGGGAGTTCGGAGACGGGACCGTTGACGAGTATAACCTGCCCACCCCGAGCTCCCAGGGCGGCGTCGTGCCGTTTGCGCCCGGCCTGCACCCGGCAGGCAACCAGACGCGGCACCACTACACCGCCGAGCGCGACTTCACCGTCACGCTCACGGTCTATGACGATGCGGGCAACTCCGGCGTCGCCACGGTAGTGGTACACGTCATCCCGCCGCCGTTCCCGCCCGTGGGCTTGCTGGACATCGAGCCTCTGAACGGCTCCAAGCAGTTGGACGATACCTTCGGCGTGCTCCCCGACGGCACGCTGACGCTCCGCATCAAGGCGGACCGCTCCTTCAACCCGCGGCCTGACGTGGTGGGTAGCCCGGTCGACGCCCGCGGCATCAGCGCCATCGCGTTCGAGTGGCCGACCAACCCCGGTACCGGCTTCAACGGCGGACGCTCTGAAGTGCCGTCCCTGTTCGACGAGGGCGCCGACGCCGTGGCCGGCACGTACAACGCCGGCGGCAAGGACCCGGTCCAGACCTACACCTTCCGGTTCGACCCGCAGGCCCTGCCCAACGCCATCAGCGTCGGCATCCGGGTCAAGTCGAACATCGCCTCAGTCAACGGCGTTCCGCCGGACACAGTCACGGTCCTGCGCCAGATCCGCCTCCGTCGCAACGCCGACATGCGGGCTCCGTCGCAGACCGTCGGCGAGGCCGTTACGGGCGCCCGCGGCGAGACGGTGAACCTCAAGGCCACCGTCACCAGCGCCGGTTCGCCGCTTGCCGGCAAGACCGTGCAGTTCACCATCCAGGGCGATGCGGGAGCGGTCACGGCGCCGACGGGGGCCAATGGGTCCGCGACGGCTCCGTACACAGTCCCGCTGACAAAGCCGATCGGCGACTTCATCATCACGCCCAGCTTCGCAGGCGACGCGGACTATGCGCCGTCAGCAGGCTCGGGCACGCTGACCGTCACCAACGACGAAGTCAACGTACAGACATCCATTACCGTGCCGAACGTTCGTCAGGTCTATGGCCGCCCAGCCGACATTGCGGCCCGCCTGGTTCGCGTCCGCAACGGGCAGGCCGTGTCCGGCAAGACCATCGTCTTCACCGTGGGAGGCTGGCCGGCAGGCTCCGCAGTGACGGGAGCCGACGGTTGGGCGACCATCACCTACCAGGCGCCCCAGGCCTGGGGCCTGCGCGACAACCGCATCGTCGCCACGTTCGCGGGCGATGCCAAGTTCCTGGCCTCCTCGGGCACGGGCATCCTCACCGTTGCCGCGGCCACCGGCAACACCAAGGTCGTGGTTCGTGACGCGCAGGGGCGGCTGGGGCAGTCGGTGAACCTCATCTCGTTCCTGAACGTGAGCCGCACCAACACGCCGATCCGGAGCCGCACGATCGTATACCAGGTGAACTCGGTGCAGATAGGCTCTGCCGTCACCAACGTCTGGGGCTCTGCGACGCTGGCCTACACGATCCCGGCAGGTTCAGGTACGGGTATCCGGCCCATCACCTGCATCTTCGCCGGTGAAGGCATCTACGACTCTGCCGTGGGCTACGGCAAGCTCACCGTCGCCCCGTAGCATCGCCGTACACGGCCATCATCGGCCGACACAGAACCGCGGGGGCGCTCCGATGTCCTGGGGCGCCCTCGCCGTACGTGACGGGCGCGGCCGGCAACAGGGTACGATTCCGTCGGCGCCACACCGCGCAACCGTGGGAGGAGACCTTGCCAGGACCGCAGCACCCGACGCAACAGGACGCAGACCAGACCATCGGGCACAACGAGGCCGTGACGCTCGACACCTTGCCGAAGGGCGTTCGAGCCCGGATCGTGGAGGTACGAGCCAACTCCGCGCACGAGCGCAGCAAGCTGATGGCCCTGGGGCTCACGCCGCACACGACGATCACCGTCAACCAGCGCTTCCCGTCCATCGTCGTCGAGGTCGGGTTTACCCAGATCGCCCTCGATATGGCCTCCGCATCGGCCGTCATGGTGCAGCCCGACTGAGCGCCCCTCACTGGTAGTTGGCAGCTCCCCCGGGGCTGGTACACTCGCTGTGTCAAGCTGAGCCCGGCGCTATCGCACTTCTAGGAGACACCCTATGCCCATACCCGGACGGCTCACCGCCGTCGCCATCGCAATCGCGGCCACCTGCGCGCTGTCAGCGGCCGCCCAGGCCCCGCCCGCCGCCGCGACCGACAAGGTCGTCATGCGCTACCGAGCCCAGAAGGGCCAGGTCATGCGCTACCGCAGCGAGGGCACGATGCAGGTAGACGCCATGGGTCGCCAGGTGACCATGGACGTGAAGGAGACGCAGAAGGCCACGGTCGTGGACGTAGCCGCAAACGGCGACATCACCTCGGAGAGCGTCACCGAGGAGTCGGAGATGCGCATCAACGGTAACAAGATGCCCTCGTCCAACGATCCCGACAAGTCGACCGTCGTCGTGTCGCCCGTGGGCCGGCTTGTCTCCAGGACGACCACCAAGAAGGATCCCGAGGACGACAAGACCGGGGTGCGCATGTTCATCGCCACGCAGGTCATCTTCCCCGAGCACGCCATCGGGCCCGGCGACAAGTGGGTGCAGGAGTACGCCGCACGGCCCGACATCGGCGCCCGCTCGGCCCATGCCGACTTCGAGGCGCTGGCCGCCGAGCAGTCGGGCGGCGTTGACTGCCTGAAGGTCAAGATGGTCTACCGCGAGACAGAGGGCAAGCCGGCGATCACCATCACCTCCACGCAGTGGCTGGAGAAGGCCACCGGCGACGCCGTGGCTGCCGACATGGAGCTGGACGGCCTGGAGTTCGGTCCGCCCGGCTCAGGCGCGGCTGCCAAGGGCAAGCTGCGCAACACGCGCACCGAGGGCTCGCCCGTTCCGCAGGCCGGCGTGAAGGCCGCGTCCGCCGACAAAAAGGCCAAGGCCATCGACGAGGTGATCAAGGACTACGAGAAGCTCACCGGCCTCTTCACGGTGTACCGGAAGACCGAGGGCGGTCGCGAGACGATCTACCTGGAGGTCCGCGAGGATCAGCTGGGCAGGAACTTCATGCTCGAGGCCACGGCATCCACCGGCAGCTCCACGCAGGTCGTAGCCGGTACGCCCATCAGCGATACCGTCTTCCTGCTCCGGCAGGTCGGCGAGGACAAGCTGATGCTCGTCGCGCCGAATACGACGTTCAGGGCGCCCGACGGCACGCCGCTGGCGCGATCCGTCAAGCGGTCAACCGCCGAGGCCTACCTGGAGCAGTTCAAGATCGAGGCCCGCCAGCCCGAGCGCAAGAGCCTCCTCATCAACATCAGCGACTTCTTTCGCGGCGACTTCGCGCAGATCAGTTCGCTCTTCTCGTCGCCCTCGATCTCCGGCGGGCTGGCGGCCCTCACGGGAGGCGGATCGTCCTACTCCATGGACCGCGAGAAGACCTCCATCCGCTCGTTCCGCGTGCTCCCCGAGAACCTGGTCGTCGAGACGGACTACAACTTCAACGGCAGTAGCCGCGCCGCCGTCAGTACCGGCACCCAGGTACTCGCGGACCCGCGCAGCATTCCGGTTCGCGTCGTCTTTACTCTGCTTCAGCTACCCGAGGCCGGCTACCGCCCGCGCCTGGCCGATCCTCGTGTGGGCTACTTTACGGCCGATTACCTGAACCTGAGCCGGGACGACCAGTCCGACCAGACCAGCCGCTACATCCTCCGCTGGCGCCTTGAGAAGGAGAACCCCAAGGCCGCGATGTCACCTCCAAAGAAGCCCATCGTCTTCTGGCTTGATAACGCCATCCCCACCGAGTACCGTCCCGCCGTGCGCGAGGGACTGCTCATGTGGAACAAGGCGTTCGAGAAGATCGGCATCAAGGACGCCGTCGTGGTGAAGCAGATGCCCGATGACGCGGACTGGGACCACGCGGACA
>CAISJD010000192.1 GCA_903885605.1 uncultured Chthonomonas sp.
GGAGGTGCTGGAGCTGACGGAGCGCCGCCTGCGGGCCACGGTGCGCGGCCGTCGCGTCACGCGGTGGCGATCCTCCATGAAGGCTGCTACGTACCACGACGTGGAGGTAGCTCGCCATGGCGCGCGGTGGCGGGCGTCGGTGCTGCTGGATATCTAGCGGAAAGGCTGACTGGAAATGTCTCGGAAACACCCGCAGAAGCGGGCCAAGGGCGATGAGCGACTGGCGGCGGACCTGAAGTCGAACCGGGCCGAGTGCCCGGGCAAGCCGCAGTTCATCCGCGCCGACCTGAGCGAAGTGGGTCCCTGCTGCTACGAGCTCTCGCGGGAGGTGCGGCCGGACATGCTCGCGCCCGCCCGGCTCTACGCCGACGAGGCGCTGTTGGATGCCATGCTGCAGGGCGATACGCTGAATCAGCTGGCTAACGTGGCGACGCTCCCCGGCGTCACGGGATGCGTCTACGGTATGCCCGACATGCATATGGGCTACGGCTTCCCGGTGGGCGGCGTGGCAGCCATGGAACTGCCCCACGGCATGGTCTCGCCCGGTGGCGTGGGCTTCGACATCAATTGCGGCGTACGCCTCATCTCGCTGCCCATCACCCGCGAGGCGGCCGGGGCCGGCGTGGCCGACCTGACGCACGAGCTGAGCCGCACGATCCCCTCCGGCATGGGCACGGGCGGCGGCGTGGAGCTGGACCGCTCGGACCTCAACGGCGTGCTGGAGGGCGGATCACGCTTCGCCGTGGAGCGCCTCGGACTGGGGCTGCCGCAGGACCTGGACCACACTGAGTCCGGCGGCTGCCTGCCCGGCGCCGACGCCGAGAAGGTCTCCTTCCGGGCCTGCGAGCGGGGCCTGGACCAGCTGGGCACCATGGGATCGGGCAACCACTTCGTCGAAGTGCAGGTGGTCGACCAGGTACTCGACGACGCGGCCGCGGCGGCCATGGGGCTGGGCCTCGGCTCGCTCTGCGTCCTCATCCACACGGGATCGCGCGGGCTGGGCCACCAGGTCTGCACCGACACCGTGAAGCTGATGGACGCCCGGCTTGCCGCCCAGGGCATCAAGCTGCCCGACCGCCAGCTCTCCTGCGCGCCGGCCTCGTCGCCGGAGGGGCAGGACTACCTGGCCGCCATGGCGTGCGCGGCCAACTTCGCCTGGGCCAACCGCCAGGCGATCGGCCACAGAGTGCGCAAGGCCGTGACGCATCTCTTCCGCAAGGTCTCCGGCCCGTCGGTGCGCGTGGTCTACGATGTGGCGCACAACATCGCCAAGATCGAGGAGCATGGCGGGCGCCGGGTGCTGGTGCATCGCAAGGGGGCCACGCGGGCATTCGGGCCGGGCCACCCCGAGATCCCCGCCGACTACCGGGCCATGGGCCAGCCCGTGCTGATCCCCGGCAGCATGGGCACCTGCTCCTACGTGCTGGCGGGAGTGGCGGGCACGGGTGAGCTCTCGTGGGCGAGCACGTGCCACGGCGCGGGCCGGAGCCTCAGCCGCACCGCCGCCAAGCAGGCCACCACGGGCTCCGACGTGCGGCGCGAACTGGAGGCACAGGGCATCGTGGTTCGCGGCGCCACGGGCCAGGGACTGGCCGAGGAGGCGCCGCTGGCCTACAAGGACGTGGACGTGGTCGTGGGCGCGGTGGAGACGGCCGGGCTGGCCCGCAAAGTCGCCCGCCTGCGGCCGCTGGGGGTCATCAAGGGATGAAGCCCTGGATCGACACGGCGCCCTTCCACGCGCTGAACGTGGGCGCGGGCAACCGGGCGCTGGACGCCTTCTTCCCCTTCCTCACGTCCATGCACCAACAGGGCTGGTTCATGGCGCTGGCCTGCATCGGAGCGGCCGTCGCGCTGTGGCGGGGCTCGCCTCGGGCGCGCGTATGGGTGCTCTGTGCGCTGGTGGCTGTGGGCGTCGCCGACGCCGGCGCGGCCAAGGGCGTGAAGAAGGTCTTCCCCCGCGCGCGGCCGTGCCACCGCACGGTGACCGGCGCCACGGTCGTGCCGGATGTCCGGCAGGCTCCCGGATCGGACTGCCCCGGCTCACCCTCGTTCCCGTCGAACCACGCGGCCAACATGATGGCGCTGGGCACGGTATGCTGGTGGATGACGCGGCGACGGAGCCGATGGGCCCCGCTCTGGTTCCTGCTGCCGCTGGTTATCGGTTACACTCGAATCTATCTGGGTTACCACTACCCATCGGATGTCCTGGGCGGCTGGCTGATGGGGGCCGCCGTGGCGGCGCTGACGCTCTGGGCCGCCGGGCGGATACCTGCGGCCTATGCCGCACTGAGGGAGTAGCGCGGAGATGCTTGCCATGATCGCTGCCACACTAGCACTGGCCCAGACGGCCCCTGTGCAGCCGCCGACCTTCTGGGTCACGTCGAGCCTCGACAACGTCTTCCGCGATGCCCGCCCTCCCTCGGCGGCGGCGCCGGTACCCGAGATGACAGCGGGCGCGGTGGCGTCGGCCGCGTCGGGCCAGGCGGGGGTCTTCCTGACGGCGTTCAAGGGCCAGACCGTCTCGGCGCAGATCGTCCTCCTCTCGGACGACGCGCCCAACGAAGCGGGGCTGCCCACCTCCTCCCCGCTCAAGGCGCCCGCCGGGAAGCCGATGCCGGCCACGGTATTCCGAGCGGCCTTTGTGGACTACGTGCGGGTGGAGAAGAACAGCACCGCCACGCCAGCCCCAGAGCTGGCACGCAAGGCGCCGGACGATTTCCCCGACCCGCTCAGCGACGCCGCTACCTGCGCCCTGCGGCCGCGCCAGGCGCAGCCCGTCTGGGTCGCCTACTCCGTGCCGCGGAACGCCGCTGCGGGCGACTACGCAGGCGAGATCACGGTCCCGCTATCGGCCGGCGCCCTGCGCGTGCCGGTGCGCCTCACGGTGCTGGATGCGGCCCTCCCCGCCGACACGCGGCTCAAGGTGACGGTCTGGATGGACCACAACAGCCTGGCCAAGCGGCTCAACGCTCCCATGGACACCGAGGCTTTCTGGACCGCGCTGACCCGCACGGCCGCCATGATGCGCGACCACCACCAGAACGTCATCCTCACGCCCTGGTCGCTCATCGGAGCCACCCGCGGAGCCGACGGCAAGCTGCGGCTCGACTTCGCGCGGTTCGACCGGTGGGTGGAGATCTTCCTGGCCAAGGGCTTCCAGGGCATCGAGATCTCGCACATGGGCGGCAGGAAGAACGGCCAGTGGGAAGACACGGAGTTCGTCTCCTACCCCATGGCGGCCACCGGGCCGGATGGCGGCAAGCCCCAGTCGGCGGAGCTTGAGGAGTGGCTGCCCCTGCTGCAGGAGCACCTGAAGCAGCGCAACTGGCTGACCAGGTCGATTATCCACGTGGCGGACGAGCCCATCGACGTCAACGTGGCCTCCTGGCGGCAGCTTGCCCGGCGGGTGAAGAGGGCCGCCCCGCAGCTCCGCCGCATCGACGCGGTCCACGTACCCGACCTGGCAGGCGACCTGGAGGTCTGGGTGCCGCAGCTCAACTACTACCAGCAGTGGGAGAAGCGCTTCGAGCAGGCCCGCGCGGCCGGTTCGGAGATCTGGTTCTACACGGCCTGGGTCCCACAGGGCCGCTTCCCCAACCGGCTGATGGACTACCCGCTCATAAAGACGCGTATGCTCCAGTGGCTCAACTACACCACGGGCACGACCGGGTACCTGCACTGGGGCTTCAATCAGTGGGAGGTCCCGTTCCTTCAGTTCGCGCCGGGCGACAACGCCATCGTCTACCCCGGCGACGGCGTACCGAAGTCCAGCCTCCGCTACGAGGCCATGCGCGAGGGCATCGAGGACCACGAGATGCTCTGCATGCTGGAAGACCGGCTGGGCGCCACGGCCAAGCGGTTGGGACTGCCGCAGGTGGACGCACGCAAGCTGGCGCTGGAGTTCGCCCGGCAGGCCGCTGCCGGTTACGAAACCTACACGCGCAGCCCTGATCGGCTGGAGGCGACGCGGGCGGCCATCGGGCGCGCCATCGTCTCGCTGGACGGCCCGGTGCCCTGCGCCATCCTGGCGCGGCAGGCCGAAGGCGGCGAGGTGGAGATCACCGGGTTCGCCCGGCCGGGCGCCGTGCTATCGGTGGCGGGCATGCGCGCCGCCGCCGGGTCGGATGGCCGCTTCTCGCTGGCCGTGGCCGCCGGCGGCACTGCCATGGCCGTGGAGGTGGTTCTGGATCGGGCGAAGCTCATTGTGCAGACGCCGGTCGTGGGCGGGTAGGGGGCGGGGCTCAGGCTCCGCTCACCACCACCACCACCAGGGGCTGGACCAGCCGCCGCCACGCCAGCCATCGGTGTCCATGCGCGCGTCCATCTCTTCCCAGTCCGCGGCGCCTCTGGAGGCCCGGATGAGGATCACCACGCCCACGGCCGCCGCCAGGAGCAGTGCGCCGCAGTAGACGAAGTCGATCCACGCCGGGCGCGTCCATGGCTCCATGTGCCGGTTGTAGCGAGAGCCCGCGCTGACCATGGTGGTGAGCGACATGCCCAGGCCGCCCCGGCTTGCGGCTCCAATGGCGGGGAGTACGGCGTAGATCGAGTAGATCGTCAGGCCCGCGCAACCACAGGCCCAGAGGAAGCGGCGCCACGAGCTGTTGAGCCCCAGGCTGAAGCGCAGATCGCGGCTCCGCTGCTTGTCCTGGCCGGCCGCCACATCGGCCGCCATCAGCTCGGCACGAAGGTCGACCAGGTCCGGATGACCGGGGTAGCGGCCGTCCAGCATCGCCAGCAACGCCCGGGCCTGCTTCCTGCGTCCCTGCCGGATCAGGAGGTGGACCCGCGCCGCCTGCGGGACGGCGTCGTTCAGGTCGGCGCGGCCGGAGGAGTATCGCAAGGGGCCCGCCATGGCGTCGCTACCTGACCATCCTCAGGACCTGGCGGAACGGGTCGGTGCCCGCCTGCTCGAGCATCTCGTAGATCGCCATCTCGACCGTGGAGATGACGACCCCGGCGGTCCGCATGCGGTCCAGGGCCGCCAGGCGATTGGCCTCCAGGCGGGAGGAGACGGCGTCGGCGGCCACGTGGACCTGGTACCCCGCCGCCAGCATGTCGAGCGCCGTCTGGCAGACGCAGACATGGGTCTCAACGCCGCAGATCAGCGCCTGCCTGCGGCCGAGTGCGCGGAGCGTCTGGTGGATCGCCTCGTCGCCCATGCAGCTGAAGGTCATCTTGTTGAGCGCCGAAGCGCCGGCCGGCATGCGCTCGGCTACCTGCGCCACCGGCTCGCCCAGCTTGGCGCGGTTCTGCACGGTGACGATGGTCGGCACGCCCAGGATGCGCGCCGCGTCCATGAGCCGGGCGCAGTTGGCAGCAACGGCCTCGCCGCCGCCGACGGCTGCCATGAGCGACGGCTGCACGTCGATCACGAGCAGGAACGCCGTCTCGGAGCGCAATATCTGTGGATTCCTCGTCTGCATGGCCGTCTCCTACCGCTTGCCCGCGCCGGTGAGCAGGTTCAGGGCGTCGCGGAACAGGGAGCCGGTATCGGCGTTGGCCGATCCCGCCGCCGTGACCGCCCGATCGGCCGCCCGCCGTGCGTCGGCGCGGCTGTAGCCAAGGTTCACCAGCGCCTCCACCACGTCCTCCAGAGCCTCGCTTGCGCTGCCGGCCGCAGGCGCCTGCACGCCGGAGACCCGCAGGCCGAAGAGGAACTCCGCCAGCTTCTCGCCCAGCTCCAGGGCCACGCGCTGCGCCAGCTTCGGCCCCACGCCGGGGATGCGGGTCAGCGCTTTCACATCGCCCGTGGAGACTGCCCGGGCAAGCTCCTCGGCATCCATGATGCCCAGCATGGAGAGCGCCACCTTGGGCCCCACGCCGGAGACGCCCATCAGCATGAGGAAGACCTGCCGCTCTTCCGGCGTCCGGAAGCCGTAGAGGGTCATGTCGTCCTCGCGAACCACCATGGTGGTATGGACCAGGAGCTTCCCGCCCATCTCCGGTAGCGACGTGAGGACGCTCAGCGGCACGTAGGCCCGATAGCCCACGCCGCCCACGTCCAGCACGATGCTGTTGGCCTCCACGGCGGCCAGCGTCCCATTGAGATGTGCGATCAAGACCTACCCCCTGCCGCGCGGGACGCCCGACGGGTCGGGTCCCTCCTGCGGCATAAGTATGACGCAGTGCGGCCCCGGTTGCAGCCCCGCGAGGGGCCGGCCGGGGCCGCGGATACGACACAGAGGCGGTGCGTCAGACCTTGCCGTGCATCTCCTTGTCGCCGTAGAGCGTCTGGATGTAGGAGATTTGGCCCTGGTGGTAGGTCATGTTCCAGTAGGGAGCGAGCATGATCTGGCCGAAGGTCATGACCATTCCCTCGCCCCAGGGGAGGGTCACCGTCTCGCCCAGCTTCTCCTCGGGGAAGGCCTCGATGGCGGCCTGCAGCGTGTCCGCCGAAGCGGCGAGGGCTGCGCGAGCGGCTTCCGGCGTCGCCAGGGCGGCTTTCGCTGCCGCATAGGCCTCGTTCTCCATGGCCGGCACGGCCTGGGTGTTGAGGATGGCTGCGAAGAAGGGGTTGATGATGGCGCACTCCTGCACCTGCGACAGGGCGGAGCGGCCGAGGTCCAGCGGCTGCCAATCCTGGCGGTCGGCGGGCATGGCGTCGAAGTTGATCACGAGGTTGTCGATGGCCGAGCGGTTCATCTGGACCGCCATCTGCTTGATGATGCTCACGGGTTGGTCTCCTTAGCCGAGTGGTTTGCCGCGGCTACGGGAATACTACGCGCCATCAGGGCGACAGGTGCCGCCCTGGGGAGCCTGCTTGCCTCCCCGGGCGCGCTCCGAGGCGCCCGGGGAGGGTTGGTGGCTACCTCGCGCCGGCGGTGACGCCCGGCCACTGGTCGGTGCGGAACGGCGACGCCGGCAGGTTGGCCTTGTTGACCAGGTTGCAGATGGGGTTGTTGCCCCACGCGTAACGGACTGCCACGGGGCTCGCGATCCCCGGCGCGGAGACGACGACCGCGGCGCCCTCGATGCGGGCCTTGGCCCAGACGAACTTGCGGTCGGCCCCGGCGATGGCGAAGCCCTTCAGCTCGCCGCCGCCCCTGGCGGCCAGTCCCGCGGCATGGGTGAACTTCAGCCGGATGGCGGAACCCGCCTTCTGCATCCCCGAGTAGACGGGGCCGCTATACTCCAGCGTCTTGCCGTAGGCGATGTTCAGGGCCGACAGGGCCAGCCGCAGGCCCACATCCTGCTTGTTCTTCGGGTGGATGTCCTGCGCGTCGCCGATGTCGATGGCCACGGCCATGCCGACCCTGGGCGTCTTCTGCGCGGTCATCAGCTGGGCCTCGCGAAGCTCGGGCCACGGGTCGGCCTTCGGCTGCTCATCCACGGCCATGAAGTTGGCGAGCTGCACGATGAAGAAGGGGAACTCCTGCTTCCACTGGGTGCGCCAGTCGGCGATCATGGTCGGAAGGAGCGTGCGGTACTGGTAGGCGCGGCCGGCGTTGCTCTCGCCCTGATACCAGATCACCCCCTTGATGCCGTAGGGGACGAGCGGCGCGATCATGCCGTTGTAGAGCACCGTGGCGATGTTCGGGTTGCTGTCCATGCGGGCGGGCATGGGCTTGGTCTGGGCCATGGGCGTGGTCGTCGTGTAGGACCAGACGCCCGCCAGGCCCACGGCGTCGGATCCCTCGGGCTCAAGCCGCATCTGGTAGGCCGCGCCGCAGATGCCGCCGGGGCCCGATGTATCGAGGATCCGCACGGCCACCACGTTGGCGTCGGCCTTCAGGACGCCGGCGGGCACCTTGTAGCTGCGGTTCTGATCCCACACGGCGGCCGAGCCCACGGCAACGCCGTTGACGAAGGTCGTGTCGATGTCGTCGATCGGGCCCAACGAAATCTGGGCGGGCTTGCCGGCGGCGGAGGCGGGCAGCCCAAACTCGCGGCGGAACCAGGCCACGCCGTCATAGCCTGATAGCTCGCTGTCGTTCCAGTTCTGCGGCACGCGCATGCTCTTCCAGCCGGAGGTGTCCAGCGTCAGGGACTGGTACCCCTTGGCCGATCCGGTGTCATTGGCGGCCCACCACTGCTCCATCTGCTTCTCGAAATCCGATGTCTTGGAGCCGGCGCTCTTCACGTTGGCCACGGCGGCGCGGAAGTCGGGCATGGTCTGGAGCGCCGCGGCGCTGGTCCACGCCTCGGCGATGGTGCCACCCCATGAGGAGTGGATCAGGCCGATGGGCACGCCCAACTCCTTCTGCAGCTTGCGGCCGAAGAAGTAGGCCACCGCCGAGAAGCCGCCGGCGGTCTCGCTGACGCTGGCAGGGGAGCAGGCCGACCAGACGCCCAGCAGGCCGTCCGGGACCACCGGCACCAGTTCGCGGGGCTCAAGCGCCACGGTGTCCTGCACGGTGTAGAGGCGGATGTTCGGATGGTTCGCGCCCGCGATTTCGGCCTCGGGGTAGTTCACGCTGCCGATGCTCATCTGCATGTTGGACTGGCCGGAGCAGAGCCAGACATCGCCCGCGGCCACGTTCTTCAGCGTCACGGCCTGCGGACCCTTGACGGTCAGCGTCAGGTTTGTCGCGGCCTGCAGCGGCCCCACGCGGACCAACCACTTGCCGTCGGCCGCGGCTTTGCCGGCCACGGTCTTGCCCGCCACCGTGACGGAGACGGCGGCTCCGGGCGTGGTCCAGCCCCAGACGGGAGCCGGCGCGCCGCGCTGCAACACCATGTTGTCGGTGAACAGGGGATGGAGGAACGGCTTCCGGGCCTGCTGGGCGTTCGCCGACGGCGCGGCTGAGAACGCCAAGACGGCCAGCGCGGCGAGGGTTGCCGCCTGTCGGTGCTTCATGAATGGACCTCCGGTTCGCCTGCGCGTGGAGCGTTGGCTTGCGGCCGCGCAGGAAGCTCTTGTTGGCGCACACTCCGCGCCTATACGTTGAGGGTACCGCGTGCGCGGCCTTGACGCTACCCCGCCGCGCTCCAGACGCCGCGGGCCTCGGCCTCATCGGAGTACCATCCCGCGCCGATGCCCGCGAGCATGGCGGCTCCGCGCGCTCCCGCGGAGCGTCCGCCCACGGTGATGCTGATCTGCGTGGCCTCTGCCAGGATGCCCGGCCAGATGGGGCTCGCCGAGGGCCCGCCCACCATGACGGCGCGCCGGAACTCCATGCCGTAGGGCCGTAGCGCCGGGAGCATCTCGCCGAGCAGCGATGCGGCGCCCTCCATGACCGCGCGGCTGATGTAGGCCACATCGGCGTCGATGGGCTCCGGCGGCAGGCGCAGGTCGATCTTCAGGCCGCCTGCGCCGGAGGGAGCCGACGCGGCAGCCTCGTTGAAGAGGGCCAGCCGGTCGGTCCGCCCGGGCGCGATGAGATGGTCGATGTACCAGTCGATCTGCCGGCCGATGCCGGTGACGGAGAACATGCCCGCCCAGGGCCCGCCCGAGGCGGAGAGGAACGGATCGCAAAGAAGGCCTGCCTCAAGCAGCGGGCCGCGCCGGGCGCAGGGCGTGAGGCCCACCCACGAAGTACCGCACGAGAGCAGCAGGTCGCCGGGCTCCAGCGTGCCGACCCCGCGGGCGGCCGACGGATGGTCGAACGAGCCCGCCACCACCAGTGCGCCGGCGGGCAGGCCCGTGGCGGCGGCGGCTTCCGGCGTCACCGGCCCCAGCGGCATGCCGGGGTCCACCAGCGACGAGAGGCGATCCTCGCCGGTGCCCAGCCGCCGCAGGTACGGCTGGTGGTACGCGCCGGAGGCCTGATCCACCAGGTAGGAGGTCGTCGCCGTGGAACGATCCATGCGCCATAGGCCCGTCAGCCGATGCACGAGCCAGTCGGTATCCATGGCGCATCGCCCGGCGGCCTGGTAGGCCTCCGGGCGATGGTGCGCCAGCCAGGCCAGGTGCGCCAGCGGGAACATGGAGAGCCAGGGCCAGCCGGTCACCGCATGGACTTCGGCGGGGTCGAGCCCATCCAGCGCCGGCGGCGGATCCTGCACGGCGCGCTGGTCCATCCAGTTAATGACGGGCGTCAGCGGTGCGCCGGCAGCGTCGGCCAGGAGCGTGTTGCCCGACGCGGCCGACATGGCCAGGGCCGCCACGGGCTCCGGAGCGGCGTCGGTGAGCCGGCGGATCACACCGCAGACGCGCCCATAGAGCTCCTCGGCATCGGCCTCCACCCAGCCCTCGCGGGGTTTCAGCAGGGCGGTCTCGACGCCGGCTTCGGCGAGCATGGCCCCTTCCCGGCCCACCAGGACGCCCTTGACGGCGCTGGTGCCGAGGTCGAGGCCGATGAGGGTGGCTGGCTTGGTCACGGCGATCCGCTCCATCGGGACGGGCAGACGTGGCAAGCGGCCACAGCCCACATGGGACTGCGGCCGCCTACCGGACGGAGAAGCCCACACGGGCCTCTCCGGGTCAGTGCAGTGCGACGGGCCTAGCGGCCCATACCAGGCGCACCGCCGCCAAGCATGGGGCGAGGCGGCGTCTTGCTCTGCGCCTCTCCCATGCCCGGCAACGTCACGGACATAGGCGGCGGGGAGCCGGACCCGCCGGCAGACCCGGTGACCGGCGCCGGCCCGCCGCCGGTCGCGATCGGCGGCGGCGTGTTGTCCTTACCGACACCCACCGTCTTGAGGATCACCACGGCGCAGAGCACCAGGATGACGATCACGGCGGGGATGACGATCTTTGGATCGAGGTTCTTCACAAGCGTACCAGCCTTAGATGTCGGACGGATCGTTGTCGAGGTGCCAATGGTGGCCCTTCAGGTACCAGTTGATATCGTAGTTGGCTACGCCCAACTGGGTGGTGAACGGGATGCGCAGCAGCGACGCATGGCCGTCGAAGAAGACGGCGTTGATGGTCTTGTCGCGGTTCTCGTTGGCGGTGGTCCACATCCAGGGGGTGCCGCCGCCGTCGTGCCAGGCCTCTTCAACGATCGGCGCCAGGGACGCCGGCCGCTGGACGGAGGCCATGCGCATGGCATGGCGCCATGTGAAGGTGTAGCCGTCGATGGCGTGGCGGAAGTAGTAGCTGCTGGAGACGGCCCAGGGAATCCAGCGCTCAGCCTGCGCGTCGCTGGGGCAGGTGAAGATCTGGGTGTTCTTGACGTAGGGGTTCAGAACGCGGACATGGCCGCCCAACTGGCCGTTGGACAGGTAGCGCCGATGGCCCCATGCCTGGATGTGCAGGCCACCGACGTAGCCGTTGGCGTAGTTGCACATGGGCGCGAAGGAGGCGTCGTCGCGACAGGCCACCGACGAGTCCGGTACAGTCTCGTCGTAGTCCTGCACGTACATCATGAGGCTCAAGCCGATCTGCTTCATGTTGGAGAGGCAGGAGGTCTTCCTGGCCTGCTCACGGGCGCGGGCAAAGACAGGGAAGAGGATCGCCGCCAGGATCGCGATGATCGCAATGACGACGAGCAGTTCGATCAGCGTAAAGCCACGCCGACCACGTTGTGCATGCATCAGTCTCACATCCATCTCCTTCGTCGATTTGATGTGCCGGCGCTCGTTGGCGACGGTCATCGCTATAGGCGAGCAGCCCGGCTACGCGCCTTTGCGCGGCCGGGCGGCGAGCACCCGCATGACTCACGGACAACCAGTTGCGTCGGACAGGTGACGCGACGGGCGACGCCCGTGTACGTTCCCGCCATGCGGTCCAAGAGCAACCTCGCGGCGGTCTGGCCCATCTCGTAGAACGGCTGCCTCACCGTTGTCAGCGGCGGCTCCATGAGCGCGGCAGCCCCGATATCATCGAACCCGGCTACGGCCACATCGTTGGGCACCCTGAGCCCGCGATCACGCAGGGCGCGGATCAGGAGCAACGCCAGGCCGTCATTCACCGCGAAGACCGCGTCGGGGATCGCCTCCGCCACGATCCAGCCATCGACGATGCGGGCCATTTCGGCGTTTGTGCCGGCCGTCGTTCCGCCCATCTCCACGCGGGCCGGCAGTTCATGTGCGTCCATGGCCTCCGTATAGCCGGCGAGCCTTTCGGTGCACGACGAAGGCTCAGGCTCCAGCGAGATGGCCACGATGCGACGGTAGCCGTCCTGCACAAGATGCTCGACGGCCTCGCGGGCGGCTTGCGCGTTTGGTACGCCTACATAGTCGCAGTCGAGGCCCTGCAGGTACCGGTCTATCTGCACCACGTTGACGCCGCAGGCCACGGCCTCGGCAAGGAGGCTCCGGTTCCGGTCTGTGGGTTCGGCGTAGATGATGATCCCGCCGATGCCCTTATCTATCAAAGATCGCAGGTGCGCCGCTTCGGTCTCGTGCCGCCTCAGGGCATCCCTCGGCGTCTCGCACACGATGAGGTGGTGGTCCTCATACCTCATGATCTCCTGGCAGCCCTGGAATATGGCCGCTGAGCCGTCCCGCGCCATGCCATACACGATCAGCGCCGCCAACTGCAGCTGGTCCCTGGCCTCCCTGGGCGTCATATGCGGCTCCGGAAGGCCCAGCACGACGGTCCCGCGCCCCTGCTCCGAAGCCACCAAGCCGTCCTGCTTCAGCACCTCCACCGCCTGCCGGATCGTGTCGCGGCTACACCGAAACTCGGCGGCCAGGTCACGCTCCGACGGGAAGTACTCGCCCACGGCATAGCCGTAGTCCGCGATGCGGTCCCGCATGATACGAACGACGCGTTGATAGGCCGGAAGCCTGCTCCGCCTTACGGCCGCATCCGCGGTTGGCATCGTCGCCATCGTCTGATTCGCCTCGTCCTCAGCGTCCCCTGCATCGTCCTGCCGCCTGCTGGTTCCCACTATGCTGCCTACCACTTTACACCACTTGCAGTCCAGTGTCAAGCTGCACCTCGACGCCCGGCCGGAATCGCGAGCGGTATACTGGTTCAATCACTCGCTTCAACGCCGAAGCGCCGTCAACGATGGGGAGCAGCCATGGGCGAAGCAGACGTTGCAGGAGGCGCCGGCGAGCGCCGCGAGACCCAGACCGACTTCATCCGGGAGGCTATCCGCGAGGACCTGCGGAACGGCCGGTTCGACCGCGTCCATACGCGCTTCCCGCCGGAGCCCAACGCCTACCTGCACATCGGGCACGCTAAGGCCGTCTGGATCGACTACGGCATCGCGCTGGAGTTCGGAGGCAAGTTCAACCTCCGCTTCGACGACACCAACCCCGTGCGCGAGGATCAGGAGTTTGTCGATGCCATCATCGAGGACGTCCGCTGGATCGGCGCCGACTGGGAGGACCGCCTCCTCTTCGCCTCGGACTACTTCGACCAGATGTACGAGTGGGCCTGCGACCTGATCCGCAAGGGCAAGGCCTACGTCTGCGACCTGACCGCCGACGAGGTGAGCGCCACACGAGGCAGCCTCACCGCCCCCGGCCAGGAGAGCCCCTACCGCGACCGCACTCCCGAGGAGAACCTGGACCTCTTCGCCCGCATGCGCGCCGGCGAGTTCCCCGACGGCACGCGCACCCTCCGGGCCAAGATCGACATGGCCTCGCCCAACTTCCTCCTGCGCGACCCGGTGATGTACCGCATCCTCCACTCCGACCACCACCGCCAGGGAGACAAGTGGCGCCTCTATCCCATGTACGACTGGGCGCACGGGCTGGAGGACTCCATCGAGGGGGTCACCCACTCTCTCTGCTCGCAGGAGTACGAGATCCACCGTCCGCTCTACGACTGGTTCCTGGACGAGCTGGGCGTCTACCACCCGCGCCAGATCGAGTTCGCGCGGCTGAACCTCTACTACACGGTGATGAGCAAGCGGCGCTTCATTGAGCTGGTCAACGGCGGCCACGTCAACGGCTACGACGACCCGCGCCTGCCCACCCTGGCCGGGCTCCGCCGCCGGGGCTTCACGCCTGAGGCCATTCGCGAGTTCTGCCGCCGCATCGGCGTCGCCAAGACCGACAGCATGGTCGACGTCGCCGCGCTGGAAGACTGTGTCCGCGAGGACCTGAACCGCACGTCGCCGCGCATCATGGCCGTACTCGACCCGCTGAAGGTGGTGCTGACCAACTACCCCGCCGGCCAGGTCGAGCAGCTCGACGTCATCAACAACCCCGAGGACCCCTCGGCCGGAACCCGCAAGGTGCCCTTCGCCGGCGAGCTCTACATCGAGCGCGACGACTTCCGCGAGGATCCGCCGCCCAAGTTCTTCCGCCTCTCCCCGGGCCGAGAAGTGCGCCTGCGCAACGGCTACTTCATCCGCTGCGAGGAGGTGGTGAAGGACGCCGACGGCGGCATCGTTGAGCTTCGCTGTACCTACGACCCGGCCACCCGGGGCGGCGACGCCCCCGACGGACGCAAGGTAAAGGCGACCCTCCACTGGGTGGCGGCTCCCACCGCGGCCCCCATGGAGGCGAGGCTCTACGACCACCTCTTCGTGAAGCCCGATCCCGACGACGTCGAGCCGGGCCAGACCTATCTCGACAACCTGAACCCCGAATCCCTCAAGGTGGTGCGCGGCTTCGTGGAGCCCTCGGCCGCCGAGGCGCAGCCGGGCACGCGGTACCAGTTCGAGCGGCTCGGCTACTTCTGCATCGACAAGGAGAGCGCGCCCGGCGCCCTGGTCTTCAACCGCACGGTCACCCTCCGCGACGCCTGGGCCAGGATCGAGAAGGCGGCCAAAGGCGGCAAGTGAGCTGTCGGGTAGCGGTTGACAAGCGCCGCGCCGAACGGTAAAATGACAGTCGCGTTGCCGGATAGCTCAGTTGGCAGAGCGGCTGACTCTGGATCAGCAGGTCTAAGGTTCGAACCCTTATCCGGCAGTACTGACCAGCCTATCAGTGAAACGGGATGCTCGCGAGTTCGCGGGCATCCCGTTTCTGCATCTCAGGCCGCGCTGAGGACCCACAAGGGGGCGCCCGTGCATAGACAGCTCTTCGTGATCGCCGTGCTCCTCCTGACTCGCGCTGTGTCGGCCGCCGAGGGCAAGCCGGCCGTGGTGGACACGCTCTTTGCCACCGACGACGTCGTGATCGCCACGTCCGTGGTCAGCCCACCCGCGGACCCCGGCGCCGATGCGAGCCCGCTGATCCAAGCCGCCGTGGACAGCACTGCTACCGGCGGCGGGGGCGTGGTCTTCCTCCGTGCCGGCCGGTACCGGATCGAGCGGCCCCTCGTCATCAAGGACGGCGTGACGCTGCGCGGCGACTGGACGCCGCCGAGCCGGAGAGGCTGGGAAGGCGGCACCCTCTTGATGCCGACCGCCGGCAAGGGGAGCGCGGAGGGGCCTCCTGCCATCGGGCTGACCAGCAACTGCGGCGTGCGGGAGATCGCCGTCTGGTACCCGGAGCAGTCTGCCGTCCGGCCCGTGCCGTACCCGTGGACCATCGCGACCGTCAGGGCCGCCGGCTCGACCCAGTCCATCGCGAACCCGACCGTGCTGAACGTGACCCTGGTGAACCCCTACCAGGGCGTCTGCATCGGCCCGCAGACGAACTTCCTCTTCGTGGTGCGCAACGTGTACGGCACGCCGCTCAGGACCGGCCTCTCCATCGACGCCTGTTACGACATCGGCCGCACGCATGGTGTGCGCTTCAGCCCGCGGTGGTGGGAAACGGCCCGGCTGCCGGGCGCGCCAAAGACGCACGCCTCGCGGACGGCGCTGCGAGCCTTCATGCTCCGCGAGGCGACGGCGCTGGACCTGGGGCGCGACGAGTGGGGCTACGTGTACGGCGTTGAGATCGACGGCTACCGGACCGGCATTCGGTTGCGGCCCGGCGATGGGCTCATGAACGGCGTTTTCTTCGGCTGCACCGTGCGCGATTGCGCGACGGCGCTGCAGTTGGACGCCGTCAGCCCGATCGGCATCTCCGCGACCGGATGCACGTTCCAGGGCAGGGACTGCGCCGTCGCGGCGCCCGCCTCGTTCGGGGGAGTGGCGCAATTCAACACCTGCACGTTCGCTTCCGGCGGCAGGTCGGCGATCACCGGCGGCGGCTCCGGCACGCTCATGTTCCAGAACTGCTCGTTCCGAGCATGGCGGCAGGTGGCCGTCGACGCTACGGCCGGCGCGTTGACTGCCATGGGATGCTCATTCCAGCAGGCGGGTGCGCACGTCAGGCTCGGGCCGGGCGTCGCTCGGGCCAGGATCATCGGCAATCGGTTCGCCGGGCGGCCCGGGATCGAGTGCCGGGCGGAGCGCGGCGACGTGCAGGTCTCGCACCGTCCCGTTGCGTTCGCGCGGCCGGACGTGTCGCCGATGCAACTGCCTCCCGATCCCAGGCCGGCGACGAGGCAGCTCTTCCTCGTGACCGACTACGGAGCGGCGCCGGAGCGTCAGGACAACACAGATGCGTTCCGGCGAGCGCTCGAGGCAGGCGGCCGCGCCGGCGGCGGGACGGTCTACGTTCCGGCGGGGGTGTACCGACTGGCCGGGCAGATCACCGTGCCTGCGGGGGTCGAACTCCGCGGCTCCTTCGACACGCCGCACCACACGTTGTGCGCGGGCTCGGCGCTACTGACCACATCGGGACGCGGAAATGCCGAGGGCACGCCCTTCATCCAGCTTCGGTCCGGATCGGGCCTCCGCGGCCTAACCATCTCGTACCCGGATCAGAACATGACCGGTATTGTGCCGTACCCCTGGGCCGTCAGGGGCCTCGGCCCGCGCTGTTGGGTCATGCACGTCAACATCGCGAACGCGTTCCAAGGGGTGGATTTCTGGACCCATCGAAGCGACGGCCACCTCATCCGCTACCTCGACGGCTCGTACTACCAGAAGGGCCTGTTCGTCAGCAAGTGCCGCGGCAAGGGCTGGATCGACGACGTGCACTTCAACCCGCACTTCGGCTTCTGGGTCGATCCCCGCCTCAAGCCTGTGCCGACGGCGAACTGGGACGCTACGATCGAGTATGTGAGGTCCAACCTGATCGGAGTGGCGCTCGGCCGCTGTGACGACGAGCAGGCGCTCAGCACCTTCCTCTACGCAGGCCACGACGGCTTGGCGTTCCTGGACGACGGCGGCAGCGCGAAGGCGCGCGTGATCCATCATGGAACCGACACCGGTGAGCGGTGCGTCGCCATTGAGACCTCCGGCAAGAGCCGCATCACGCTGATCAACCCCCAGCTGGTGCCTCTGGGCCGCCAGGTTGTGGGCGGGATCGTGGTCGGCGAGCGCTTTGCCGGCGCCGCTTCGCTCTTCGGCTCGTCCATGTGGCCGTCGAGCATCGGAGGGGTGGTCGGCGGGCGCGGCAGCGTGCTGATACAGGGCTTGAACAACCTCAGCGGCACGATCACGATCCGGGGCGGCCGATGCGCCGTAGAGAACGCCCGGTTCGACGGCGCGCCCGGTCCCGAGATCCGTGTGACAAGCGGATGCAACGCAGCGCGGCTGATCGGCAACGTGTCAGCGTCCGGCTCTCTCGGGATCGACAACCAGGCGCAGGGACGATGCGTCGCACTGGCCAACTCCCTCGACGTGCCCGTGAGCCCCGTAGCCGGCATGAGCGTCCTCACCACGGGATGGGAGGCGGCCGATCCGCAGCGCGCGCCCGACCGGGTCGACTCCACGGGGTCGTGGCAGGCGGGAGTGTCCGGAGCGGCGTGCCGCGTTACGGACCAGGACTGCCGCGTTACGGACCAGGACTGCCGCACCGGCCGACGCGCGCTGCGGATCTCCGGACGAGCGGACGACCCGGTTCACGCCTACGCCTACTACCGCATACTGGATGGACCCATCGCCGTCTATCGCGATACGGTCCTGAGCTACTGGATCAAGCCGTCCGACGAGACCAGCCGACAGGCCGGCATTGATCTGACCTTCACCGACGGCTCCGATCTGCGCTCGTCCTCGGCAACCACCAGCACGGGCGCGAACGTGCATGCCGCCAACCCGAAGGGCGTCGTCGGCCAGTGGACCCAGGTCAGCATCCCCCTTGGCCGGTACCTGACGGGCAAGACCATCAGCGCCGTCCTGCTCGCGTATGACAGCCGCGGCGGTCACGGCCCCTTCGATGCGTGCATCGATGATCTATCCGTGCAGTCGTCGCTGGCCGGCCGGAACTGGGAGGTGCGAGCCGACCCGGCGGGCGGCGTGTACCCGGGAGAGGTCCGTGTCGAGCTGAAGGCTACCGGGTCCGCGGCGATCAGGTACACGCTGGATGGAACGTCGCCGCGGCCCGACTCGCCTCTCTACGGCGGCCCCATTCTGCTGGCCCGTCCCGGCCTGTACGATGTCAGGTTCCAGACGCAGGCGCCGGATGGGCGCCTGAGCGGCTGGGTCGGCGGAGCGCTGTATGAGGTCGGCAGCCGCGCCATGGGGCGGTAGGCGATCCGGCCGCGCGGCTACGGCGGACCCGCCGCCAGCAGGAGGGTCACAAGGCTTCGCGCGGGAACGGTAGCGCGGACGCTCGCGCCGCCGGTTGTCACCGGGAGCCGGTCCTTCGGCTTGCCGGTCAGGTCCGCCACCCCTCGACTTCGACGACCCGTAGCGGCGCGCCGGGCGCTCGTTCTGGTAGCATGGGGCATCCTCGAAGCAGGAGCCCGACCATGCGCCTCCGCCTCTCGCTGCCGGCGGTCCTCATCGCCCTGGCCGCCGCCCTCCCCGCTGTAGCCCAGCCGCTCCAGTCCATGCCGCTCAGCACGCTGACCCCGTCGGCGGAGAAGCAGGGCTACGCCGCGGCGGCCATGGACAGCGACGTGGTGGGACCGCCCCTGCGCATCGCCGGTCGTGAGTTCGAGACGGGCATCGGCGCCCACGCTCCGTCGGAGATCACCTACGAACTGGACGGCGCCTACACGCGCTTCCGGGCCTGGGTCGGCATCGACGATTCGATGATCCCGCACAAGCTCGGCAGCGTGGAGTTCATCGTCACGGTGGACGGGCGCGAGGCCTATCGGAGCGGCCTGGTGCGCTTCGGCGAGGCGGCCCGGCGCGTGGACGTGGACCTATCCGGCGCGCGGGAGCTGCGGCTGGCGGCCACCGACGGCGGCGACAACATCAACGGCGACCACGCCGACTGGGGCGACGCCCTCCTCCTCGGCCCTGCCGCCGCCGCCGATGCGCCGGGCCCGGTCCGCGCGACCCTCTCCGTCGCGGGCCTGAAGGTGGCGCTGGACGACGACGGCGACCTGGTGGGCCTCGACGGCGGAAGGCATCCGCGCCTCTCGGGCAAGTGGCGGCTGGCGGGCTTCCGGCCGACCGGTCCGGCCCGCATGCGCCGATCCGGCGGGGGCGTCACCTTCACGCGAGGCTGGTCCGCCGCCGACGGCCGCGCCTGCTCCATCGCCGTCACCTGGCGGCCCTCAGGCGGCGCGCTGCGCTGGGAGACGGCCGTCACGTCGCAGGGCAAGCCGTGGACCGCCGCGGCGGTCACCACCCTCTCCTGCGCCGACGCCGCCGACACCCGCGTCTGGGCCGCCTGGTCGGACCCCGAGCGGAAGCCCGGCCGCTGGCGCGACCCGCTGGAGCCCATCGCCTTCGCGTCGCGCTCGTGGCGCTACGGCAACGTGACGCAGGCGGGGCCGACCGGGGCGGACTTCATCGTGGCGCCGCTGGTCTCGCTCCTCTCGGCTCGCGCCGACCAGGGCGTGACGCTCCTGATCCCGCCGGACGGCGTGCTGCTGGACCTCTCGCTGGCCCTGACGGCCTCCGGCGACGTGCGCCTGACGCGCACCCGGCACCGCTTCGGCGGCGGCAAGACCGTCCGGTTCGCCATGGAGCTGGCGCCCCACGAGGCCCACTGGCGCGGCGCGCTGCGGACGCTGACGGCGCGCTACCCGGCCTACTTCGACGCGCCCAACCCGCGCGCCCACGAGCTGGCCGGGACGGCGGCCTATTCCGGCTCCGAGCAGCCCGTCGATGCAGACAAGCTCCGGGCCATGGCCTTCCGCACCAACTGGAAGCTCTCGGACGACTTCCCCTACATGGGCCAGTTCCTTCCGCCCGTGCGCACGCCCGACGAGAAGTGGGCCCGAGCCGCCGACGAGCCCTGTCCGCCCGGCAAGGAGGCCTGGACCACCGCGCGCCGCATGAACGACTACGCGCGATGGATGAAGGCGCAGGGCTTCCACGTCCTCAGCTACTTCAACGTCACCGAGTATGGCCGCAACCTCGTCGACCGGCCGGTGGAGCCCGCCCGCGCGGCCGACCCGGCGCTCTGGAAGGACGGCCTCGCCTACCTGAAGCTGAAGCTGCCCAACGCCGCGCTCAAGCCGGTTATAGGCACCTGCTACAACGCCTGGATCGTCGACGTGGGCGACCCGGCCTACCGCGACTTCATGCTGGAGCAGGCCCGCCGCAACATCGCCCTGCTGCCCGACACCGACGGCGTGTGCATCGACCGGCTCGACTGGCTGCGCCTCTACAACCCGGCCGGCGACGACGGCGTGAGCTGGGTCAACGGCAAGCCCGCGCGGTCGCTCTACCGCTCCTGGCTGGCCTTCACCGACCGCCTCGGGCCGCTCATGCACGCCGCCGACAAGGTCATCTTCGCCAACACCATGACCATGCGACTGGAGCTGTGCCGCCGGCTGGACGGCATCTACACCGAGCACGGCGACCAGGGAGGCGCACTCAACGGGGCGGCGCTCATGGGCCTCCGCAAACCCGTGCTGGCCTGGACGCTGCCCGGCACGCTGCGCGACCCGGACCCCGACAGCTTCTTCCAGCGGCACCTCTACATGGGGGCCTTCCCCACGGCGCCCTACCCGTACAACAACCACTGCATTGGGCCGGACGCCTGGGCCGAGAGGTACTACATGGACTACGGCCCGCTCATGGACGCCATGCGCGGCAAGCGGTGGGTGCTGACGCCGGGCTGCGTCGAGGTGGCGGGCGGACAGGCGAAGGCCAACCTCTTCGAGACGCCCGAAGGCTGGGCGCTGCCCGTGGCGCTGGGCGGCGAGGCCACGCAGGCTGTCGTCACGCTGCGCGGCGTCCCGGTGGGCGGCGCCCCCAGAATCACGGCCCTCCACCCCGGCCGCATCGCCGAGGAGCCCGTCTCGGCGGTCTGGCAATCCGGCGCGCTGACCCTCCGAGTGCCCCTGCGGCGGGGCTGCGCCATGGTGAAGATCGCGCGGTAGGGCTGCCTTCAGGGCGGCGTCCGTGGAAGTCCGTGTCCGTCCGTGCTCGTCCGTGCCGCCGTAAGGCCCACACGGACCTCCACGGACGAACACGGACGGACACGGACGGCCGCCCTTGCCCCGCCCCCTACGGCGGCAGGACCTGCAGCTCGTCGATGGTGGGGCCGTCGGTGGCTTCGAGGATGTTCAGCTTGATGCTGCGCGCCGTGAGGGCCGGGAAGGTGGCCACGTAGTCGGCTGGCATGGTGGTTCCGGTGAGGAGCGTCTTCCACTCGCCGGTGTCTCGGGCCAGCAGCTCGAAGCGGCGGATGCGCTCGGCGTAGAGGGCCTGCTGCAGGACGCGTACCTTGCCGACGGTGCGCGGCCTGGCCAGGTCCACCTGCAGCCATGCGCTGTGGGTGCCGGCGTCGGTGGCCCAGCGCGAGGCCGGATTGTCGTCGATGGCGGCCTCGGCGGAGTACTCCTCCATGTTCTGGAAAACGTTGCTGGCCGTGGCCTTGCCGTTGGCGCTCAGGGCTCCCGCCACGGTGATGGGCTTGATGGACGCCGCCGGGCGGTCCAGGTGGAGGGCGATGATCGTGTCGATGGCGCGACGCGTGGAGCGTGGCGCCGTGATGCGGAGGCCCTCGGCGGTCTGCTTCACGCGGGCGAGACCGCCCGTCACCACGGTCCAGCCCCGCACCCGCGCGGGTAGCGCCGGCAGCGTCACGGCGCCGTCGGCCCAGCGCATCAGGTGGAGGTAGATGGTCTTGTCGCGGCGCGTGGAGGCGCCCCAGGCTCCCGGCCGGTAGGGACCGCCGCGGGTGGCGTAGACTGTCTTGCCGAAGCTCCCCAGCCAGCGGCCCATCTCGGCCAGCCGCTTCACCTGCCGCGCCTCGATCTCGCCGGTGGGCATGGGGCCCACGTTGAATAGCAGGTTGCCGTCGCCGCCGGCGCACTTCACCAGCGTCTGGAGGCACTGCGAGAGGGGCTTCATGGCGTCGCCGGGCTTCCAGGCCCACTGGTTGCAGATCGTCATGCAGGTCTCCCAGGGTCGCGAGTCCTGGTAGGCTCCGATGGTCTGCTCGGGCGTGTCGAAGTCGGCGGGCACGGCGCTGCGGTTGTTGATGAGTATGTCCGGCTGCAGCATCCGCGTGAAGTCCACCACGCGCTTGCCGCGCTCGGGCGAGAAGCCCTGCGGGACGTCGAACCACATGACGAGCAACGGCCCGTAGTTGTTGATCAGCTCGGAGACCTGGCTGCGCAGGTAGACCTCGTAGCGGTCGAGGCTCGGGTTGGGCTTGTTGGTGCTGCCTCCGGGGCTGCCGTAGGGGAAGTCGGGGTGGCGCCAGTCGCAGACCGAGTGGTAGGTCCCGAACGCCAGCCCGCCCTTGCGGCAGGCCTCGGCCAGCTCCTTCACCACGTCGCGCTTGAAGGGCGAGCCCATGATGTTGTGGTCGGTCTGCTTGGTGTCGAACATGCAGAAGCCGTCATGGTGCTTCGTGGTGAAGACCATGTACTTCATGCCGGCGGCTTTGGCGATGCGCACCCACTCGTCGGCGTTGAATGCCGTGGGGTTGAACTGCTTATAGAGCGCGTCGTACTCGGCCTGGGGCACGTCGGCCCCGCGCGACCAGCCGATCTCCGTGCCCTTGATGCTCACGGGGCCCCAGTGGATGAACATCCCGAACCGCGCATCGCGCCACCACTGGAGCTTCGCCGCGTTGGGCGCCGGAACCCCGGAGGCCGCCTGACCCGCGGCGGGAAGCCCGAGGACCACCGCCAAACCCACTGCCGCCAGCGCCCTGATCATAAGATGCACCTCCTGTGCGGTGGCCGCACGGCCGACCTGAAGCTCGTCATACCGGAGTGGCCGTATCCCACCGGCGCATCCCAGAGGCTACCCCGACACGGTTCAAGAGCGCCACTTCCCTGGAACAGGAGAGCGGCTCCCATGGCCCGCATAGACGATGGTCTGTCCCCCCAAACTGAGGCACGGGATCAAGACGCGACGATGCCGTCGTGGGAGGCACGGCGGAATGGGCACGTTGCGCTGCCCAGACCTGGACCGCACGGGCCCGCCGTCCCTCAGCCCATCTGCCGCAAGATCGCTTCGATGCGGCTGATGGCCTCCATCTCGTGCGCCTCGGCTTCGGACAGGTGCGCCAGCTTGGCCTCGGGGGCGGTCCCTTTGTCGGCGCAGGATTGGAGCAGGGAGCCGATGGCCGCGTAGTGGTCCGCCAGGGGCGCGGCGGCCGACGGGTCGGGGAGCAGCGGGGCTATCTCCCGGAGGTACTCGGCTGCCCTGGTGCGCGACTCGGACCAGACCATGCCGTTCCACCAGCAGCCGTGGCCCGTGCCGTGGCCGGCCTCGACGGCGGACTTCCAGTTGGCGTAGGCGTCCGGACCCATGCCGTAGTCGCCCGCGCTGTGTGCCGCGGGGTTGCGCCAGAGGTCGACCGCATAGGCGAGGGCGGCTTGTGCGGCGGCGCGGTGGGCCAGGATGCGGCCCCGGCGGAAGACGTAGAAGTTGATATGGACCTCGTCGCCCAGCTCGGACCATGTGCCGTACGTGAGGCGGGCCGGCGGGAAGTCGTGCCCCGGCCAGGGCTGCGCGGTGCGGAAGCCGGTGTCGTCGCAGGCGGTGATGAGCTGGAACTCCATGTTGATCAGCATGCAGGGCTCGCGGCTCTCCAGCGCGTCGCGCAGTTGGGTCTCCACGTTGTCACGCTCATTGGGGGCGCTTCCGGCGTGGAAGAAGCCCAGCGAGGCCGTGTGGAGCCCCACGTTCTCCAGCAGCGCGAAGATCGGCGCCCGGTCGAAGCAGTAGGGCCCGCTGGGGCAGAGCTGGTTGTGGATGTTCATGGCGAAGGCGTGCCCGGAGGCGCCGTAGGTGAAGGCGTCCGTCACGCCGATGCCGTAGTGGTCCAGCGCGCCCCGTACCGCGCCCATGAAGGTGCTGCTGAACGGGGCCTGGTGCAGATGATCCAGTTGCATGGCATCTCCTCCTCAGACGGCGGCGTCGGGCCTCACCTGAGCCGCCAGTAGTCGATGGGGCTGCGATCCTCATGGAGCGGCGTGGGCCGCGGCTCCACGTCGGCCAGCATGTGCGAGCGCTGATAGAGCCTGCCGGGGCCTTCTTCGCCGTAGAAGAGCTCGACGCGCTTCTTCTCGAAGTCGGAGAAGCCGCTCTTCGGCATGCGGCCCACGGGCTCCATGCGCACCACCGTATCGCCCTTCCAGGTCACGCGGTAGGTGTAGCGGTTGAAGCCGCCCTGGGTCTTGGCGCCGGCCTCCTTCATCAGCGGGTACCAGACCTGCGCCTTGCCGGTCGACTTGCGGTTGCCGATGGTGACCTTCTCGGTGCGGGTGGGCAGCGGGTAGCGCGCCTCGATCATCTGCCCGGCCCGGGCGCCGGCGATGCGCAGGAAGCAGCCCGTGGCGGCGGCCTCGACGGGCTTGCCGTCGATGGTGACCGTCACCTCCTCGTGGCAGGTGAAGTCCGGGATGCGGACGCGGACCTCGCAGTCGGCCTTCAGGTCGATGTGCAGGAGGCCGCGATAGGGCTGCAGGCAGCGGACCTCGGCCTGCGGAAGGAGCTTGTCGAGGTGCATGTTGACGCAGAGGACGCCGTCGTCGAACCGCGAGGCGTTCTTCCAGGCGATGTAGTAGGCGTGGGTGCCGGAGCCGCCGCAGCAGTTCTGGAAGGCCCGCGTCTTGCCGCGCAGCTCGGGTCCGCCCCAGTGGAGGAACTCGCGGCAGGCCACGAAGTGCGTGGGCGAGCTCCAGCCGGCGTAGGCTCCCACCATGCGCTCGCCCACATCGCGGTGCGTGAACTGCTCGGTGTCCTTGCTGCCCGGGTCGGAGACGAGCCACGAGTTGTCCACGGCCTGGCTCTCGGCGAGCTGGTTGCGGACGAGGCGCTCGATGCCGGCCCAGTACTCGGGGTGCCCGTTGTTGGCCAGCGTCGCGCCGATGCCGATGTAGTCCATGAGCGAGCAGGTCTCGCAGGCGATGACGTCGCCCTGGCGGTCGACCACCTCGGGCAGGAAGCCGAAGCCGGGGTCCAGCGAGCGGAGGTACCGGTATGCGCCGTCCACGCGGCTGAAGAGGACGGGGTCCTTGACGTAGAGCGCGTAGTCGGCCATCCCCACGAGGCCGCGGGTGAACATATGCATGTGGCCGCCGCGGGGGTAGGTGTTGTCATCCTGGATGATGGGCGCCTTCTCCGTCACCAGCCGCACGCATTCGCCGGCGTAGGCCACGGCGGGCTCGTACTTGAGGCTCCGGGCGGCCGCCATGAGGCTCTTGATGACGAAGCACATGAAGCCGGGGTTGTCGTTGCGGACCCTGGGGAAGCCGTCCACCATGCGCCGGATGACGGCGGCGAGCTCGGGCTTGGGCGCGTCGTCGTAGACCGTGACCAGCGCGTAGAGCGTCAGGGCGTAGTCGCCTGGGTCGGCCGTGCGCTCGCTGAAGCCGGTCTTGGGCCGCGTGAGGAGGCCTGTGTCGGGGTCGATGTATCCGAGCGCCTTGCGGAGCCAGGGCTGCTCGCTGGTGGAGGCGCGGCCCGTCATCTGCCTCGCCATGACGGCGCCCTGCAGGGCCCGGGTCATCACATCGCCAAAGTCGGGCCAGTCGTGCGCGGCCTCGGCGGGCGTCTCCCAGAAGACGTTGAAGTAGGGCAGGTGGTCGGCGTCGACCATGCGGTCCAGGTAGTTGAAGGCCCGGCGGGCGTAGGTCTCCAGCGCGAACGTCTCGTGCAAGGCTCTCTCCTTGTCGGCGGCGGGCACGGCGCGCACCGGGGCGGCAGACATCGCGGCAACCAGCGCCGGCAGCAGCAGCATGGTTCCGCGTAGGAAGGCCGAACTCCTGCGGCGGGGCGAGGACATCATGCCAGCCCCGGCAGCATGGCCGCGGTGACGGCGTCCAGCAGCGGCTCGCCGCGCAGGATGCGGCCCAGTTCGTCGAGCATCCGGTCGCCCAGCAGACCCACCTCGCCCTGGATGGCGCCGGCGAGGTGCGTGCTCACCTGAACGTTGGGAAGGCCCCAGAGCGGCGATGCGGGAGGCATGGGCTCAGGGTGCGTCACATCCAGCAGGGCGGTGAGGTCGGGCCGTTCGGCCATGACGGCGGCCAGGTCTCCCTCGTTCACGGTGCGCCCCCGGCCGGTGTTGATGAAGCAGGCGCCGGGACGCAGGGAGCGGAGCAGGCGCGCATCGATCAGCCCCGCCACCTCGTCCTTGTCGGCCAGGTGGTTGGAGACCACGAAGCCCTGGGCGAAGGCCTCCTCCACGGCGACCTTCTCGACGCCCAACGAGGCGGCCCTCTCGGCGGCGAGGAAGGGATCGAAGACCAGCAGGCGCAGGCCCAGCGGCCTCAGCAGGTCGATCACGGCGCAGCCCACGGCCCCTGCCCCCAGGAGCGCTACGGTCTCGCCGCACGAGCCCGGCCCCATGAAGGCCTGCTGCCAGACGGCGGGGTCGGCCCGGTACTCCCGCACGTTGCGGAAGTAGCCCTTCAGCGCCAGCAGCGTCTGCGCCAGCACCGTGCGGGCCACGGGCGCGGCGTTGGCGCGCCATGCGCTGGAGACGGCGACGCCCCGCTCCAGCAGCGGCGCGGCGAAGGGATGCACCGACCCGGCGGCGTAGAGCACGGCCCGCAGGCGCGGCAGGCGGTCCAGGTCGGCCGCCTCCAGCCGGGGCATGCCCCAGGTGGAGAGGATGGCCTCCACGCCGGCCAGTTCGCCCAACCGATCGCGCACCTCGGCGGGTTCGACGTGGAGCGGCGGCAGGCCGGTCATCTCCTCGATGCGCTTCAGCCGGCCGGGTCCGTAGACGCGGTCGACGAGGCGCCGGGGCGCCAGCAGGGCGGTGGTGAGCATGGGCGGTATCTCCTTCTCACGGGCAGGTTCGCCGCGTGCGCCGATGATCCCTTCGCGCCGTATGCAGGACTCCCGGGCGCCCACGCAGAATGATGCATGCGACACGACGCGGCACCGGACGCCGCGTGCCAAGGGAGCCATTGCCATGCACGAAAGCAGCGAGAACGGCGCCACGCGCCGGGAGTTCATTGAGAGCACGGGGAAGGTGGCGGGCGTCGCGGCGCTGGCCGGCATGCTCCCCGTGGGCGTCCATGCGTCCCCTGCCGCCGACAAGATCAAGGTGGGCCTCGTGGGTTGCGGCGGGCGCGGCACGGGCGCGGCCATGCAGGCGCTCTCGGCCGATCCCAGCGTCAACCTGGTGGCCGTGGGCGACGCCTTCAAGTCGCAGGTTGACGGCGCGCTGGCCGCGCTGAAGGGCGAGGCCTCCGTGGCCGCCCGCGTGGATGTGGCCGCCGACAAGCAGTTCGTGGGCATCGACTGCTACAAGGGCGTGATCAACTCGGGCATCGACGTGGTGCTCCTGGCCTCGCCGCCCGGCTTCCGCCCACGCGAGATCCGCTATGCCGTCGAAGCCGGCAAGCATGTCTTCGCCGAGAAGCCCGCGGGCACCGACCCGGTGAACGCCCGTAGCGTCATCGAGTCCGCCGCCATCGCGGAGCAGAAGAAGCTCTGCTTCGTCGCCGGCTATTGCTGGCGCTATGATACGCCCCGGCGCGAGTTCTACAAGCGCGTGCTGGGCGGCGAGCTGGGCGAGATTCGCCACGTCCACGCCACCTACATCACCGGCCCGGTGAAGCCCATGCCCCCTGCCTCCGAGCGGCCGGCGGGAATGGGCGACGTGGAGTGGCAGGTGCGCAACTGGTACAACTTTGCCTGGCTCTCCGGCGACGGGTTGGTCGAGCAGGCCTGCCACAGCGTCGATAAGATTCTCTGGGCGTTCAACGACCAGCCGCCCCTCCGATGCGTCGGCACCGGCGGCCGGGTGAACCCCAACAACGAGGGCAACATCTTCGACCACATCGACGTGTTCTACGAGTGGCCCAACGGCGCCCGCGCCACCATGGCCCAGCGGCAGATCAACGGCTGCAAGTCCGACAACTCGGACTACCTGGCAGGCGCCAACGGCTACGGCATCATCAGCGGCGGCAATGTCGCCATCAAGGCCGGCGCCGGATGGGCTTGGAAGGGCAACTCCAAGTCCATGTACCAGATCGAGCATGACGAGCTCTTTGCGGCCATCAAGGCGGGCAAGACCATCAATGACGGCAAGCGAATGGCCATCAGCACCATCGCCGGCATCATGGGGCGCATGGCCGCCTACACCGGACAGGAAGTGACCTGGCAGCAGGTGATGGAGTCCGGATGGGACCTCTTCCCCAACCCGCTGACGTGGGACATGAAGCTGGCCATCGATCCCATGGCCCAGCCGGGCAAGACGCCGCTACGCTAAAGGACCCTCAGGCCTCCGTCGCAAGCCGGAGGCCTTGCCCATGGACCGGAGGGGCGCCGATATGCTGAACTTCACAGTGAACGCTGAGACCTGCACACGGTGCGGCGAGTGTGCGCTGGACTGCCCGGTGCGCATCATCGAGCAACCCGGCGAAGGCGTGCCGTACATCAAGCCTGAGGAAGAAGATGACTGCATGCGGTGCCAGCACTGCCTGGCGGTCTGCCCGGTGGGGGCCATCTCCATCCTGGGCAGGAACCCCGAGCAGAGCCTCCCGCTGGATCCCGCAAAGCTGCCCACGCTGGAGCAGATGGGCCTCCTGGTGCGTGGCCGAAGGACGTGCCGCCGGTACCTGGATGTAAACGTCGACCCTGACCTGCTCTCGGGCATCCTGGCGCACCTCTGCCACGCGCCCACGGGCGTGAACCGGCAGGAGCTCACCTTCCGCGTCATCGACGACAAGGAAGAGATGCGCAAGATCCGGGAGACGACGCTGACCAGCGTCCTGGCCGCACGCGAGGCGGGGACGCTGCCCGAGGGCGCCGCCTACCTGCACAGCGTGGCGGCGCGGTTCTACTCGAGGAAGCTGGACATCCTCTTCCGCGGAGCGCCGCACGCGCTGATCATCTCAGCCCCGGCAGATGCGCCCTGCCCCGAGCAGGACGTGACGCTGGCTCTGGCCTACTTCGAGCTCATGGCGAACAGCGCGGGGTTGGGGACCGTCTGGTGGGGCCTCCTCAAGATGGCGCTGGGCGCCCTGCCGGAGCTGAAGCCGCTCTTCGGCATCCCCGACGGGCATGTCTACTACGCCATGCTCTTCGGCGTGCCGGCCTTCCGTTACCAGCGCACGACCCAGCGCGACGGGCTATCGCCCATCGTGAGGATCACCGCGCCGTAGGGCGGCAGGGCTAGCCGGCGGCCTGCTGCTCGGCCACGCGGACGGCAGCCTCGATGAACGGGAGGAGCTTCACCACGACGGGGCCGGCGCTGTAGGGGTTGATTCGGGCAAAGGAGTGCTCGACGGGGGCCGTGACGACGCCGGCGGCCTCCCAGGGGTACTCAGCGTTCGGCCCGTCACCCGCAAGCGCGGGCGCCAACGCTTCCAGTTCGCTCGCGACACCTGCAATGGAGCGGAGGTACGCCCGAAACTGCAGCGATGAGGTGCCGCAGGCCTCGCGCATTCCGGGCACCAGGTGCGCCGACTGGACGAACCTGGTGAAGGCCCGGTGTGTATGCGCCAAGGGCTCGTGCCGGCACGCGAAGCCCTTGGCGAGTTTCTCCGCCGCCATCTGCAGGTAGTGGAGCGGGTGGCACGCGGCTATCCCGTCCATGGCCATGAGCCGTTGCGCCACATCGAAATCGGACCGGGCCTGCAGGAAGAAGGCACGACGCCAATCGGCCGCCATCCGGCTAGGAGCGCTGCCAGATCAGCAGAGCATCGCTCCAGTCTCCCCAGCCATCCGGCGGCCGGACCTTCTGGTCCTCCTCGGGACGTATCATGGCGATCCCGAAGCCGATCGGAATGCCGTGCGCGGGTACGCTCCCGAAGTAGAAGGCCGTGGCCTCGCCGTCGTGGGTAGGCAGTACCGTGCCGGCGACCTCCACCAGCCGGACCTGGTCGTCGGCAGGGAACAGGTAGATGCGCTGGAGGTCTGGATCCGCTTCCTGGTGGTATCTCACCAGTCGGGAGGCGGCTTCGGCTATGCTGGGTGTGGCTGTGACCATGGGGTTCCCCCTGTTCGGGCCGCCCGGCTACTCCATGCCCTCGCTGGCGGCCTCCGGAGCCTTGCGCCCCTCGCCCACGCCGTCGTCCGGCGGTCCGGCCACGGCCGGCGTCTGCCTGAATCCGGGTTGGCGCTGCGTCTCGGTCCGCCGTTGCCCGGGTTGCGCCATGGGCCCGGCGCCGCCCGGCACCACCGTGGGACCGGAGGGCTTGCCCACGGTGACCTGCTTGGGCGTCGTGACGTCGAGCGTGTTGGAGCCCTGCTTCTTTATCTCAGCGACCTGGTAGAGCATGAAGCCGATGAGCGAGGCGAAGATCACCACCACCAGCGCCACAATCCGGGTGTTCTCGGCGCGGCGCAACTGGGCGGGCGTGGGCCCGCGCCGCTTGCGGCGTGACGCGCTTTCGGAGCGGATGATCAGGCCTGCGTCGCCCTGACCGGCGTCGCCTTCGGTGTTGTCGTCGAGATCGATGCGCATGGGACTTCCCCCGGGGCTCGCCCCGGCGGGGCGGGTGTCGCTCGGGTAGAGTATACCAACCTTGGCCTCCGACGGGGCCGACGCAGGAGGCGTGGGTGAAGCAGCCCCTTATAGGTATCTCGTGCAGCGTGTTCGCCAACGACGCAGGCCAACCGGCCGGCGACCGGCTCGTGTGGGCCTACGCCCGGGCCGTGGCCGCGGCGGGCGGCGTCCCGGTCCTGCTGCCCAACCTCGCTGTCGACTTCGAAGCGCTCATGCAGCGGCTCGACGGCCTGCTCCTCGCCGGCGGAGAGGACATCTGCCCGGAGCGGTACGGCGAGGCCGAACGCCACCCGAAGGTGGTGGTGACGCCGGCGCGCGACGACCTGGAAATCCCGCTGGCCCGACTGGCGGTGGAGCGGGGCCTCCCCGTGCTCGGCATCTGCCGCGGCATCCAGCTCCTCAACGTGGCGCTGGGCGGCACGCTCTACCAGGACCTGCCGGACCAGCGTCCGTCGGCCGTCGCCCACCGGCAGGCCGATGCCCGGCACCTCGGCACGCACGCCTTCGTTCCTGAGGCGGACAGCCGCCTGGCGGCCCTGATCGGCCCAGAGCCGCTCCGGGTGAACACGTTCCACCACCAGGCCGTGCGGGACGTGGCTCCGGGCCTGGTGGTCTGCGCCCGGGCCGAGGACGGCCTCATCGAGGCGGTGGAGACCACAGACGGACGTGTGGTGGCCGTGCAGTACCACCCCGAGGACATGGCGCCGGTCTGCCCGCGGTCGGCGGCGCTCTTCGCCGGGTTGATCGCGACGTGCCGCGAGGAGGGTAGACGCTGATGGCGACGCAGGCGCTGCGGCTTCGGCCGAAGGTGAAGAACGTGGTCTGGGGCGGCGACTGGCTGCTGACGGCGCTGGGGCGCACACCTGAGGCCCCCGGCCCCGTGGGCGAGAGCTGGGAGGCCTGGTCGGGCTCCGAACTCCTCAACGGCCCCGACGCCGGCGCCACGCTGGGCGACCTATTCGCCGCCGGGCGCCGCGACCTCTTCGGCCCAACCGTGGACCGCTACCCGCGCTTCCCGCTCCTCGTGAAGTTCATCGACGCCCGCGAGAACCTCTCGGTGCAGGTGCATCCCACCGATGCGCTGGCCATGGAGCTGGAGCGGCACCCCTTCGGCAAGACCGAGTTCTGGTACATCGTCGCCGCCGAGCCGGGCGCTGAGATCCTCTACGGCCTGGCGGATCGCGAGCTGACCGCCGAGGCCCTTGCCGACGCAGTGGCCGGTAACGATGCCGCCTCGGTCTGCTCCAGGGTTCCAGTGCGGGCCGGCGACGTGGTGGATATCCCCGCCGGAACGGTGCACGCCCTCACCGCCGGCGTCGTGGTCTATGAACTGCAGCAGGACTCGGACATCACCTACCGCCTCTACGACTGGGGGCGTGTGGGCCGCGAAATCCACATCGAGAAGGGGCTCGCCTGCATCGATCCGGCGCGCAAGGGGCTGCGCGTGGGGCGCCCGGAACCGCAGGGCGACGGCCCACTCCGGCGTGCGCCGCTGCCCTCCAGCCACGTCTTCGGCTCGGAGCTGCTGGAGGTGGCCGGTGCCGTGGACCTGGCGCCCGCTGCCGACGGCTTCGCCCTGCTCAGCGTGGTGGACGGCTCGGGAGGCCTCGACGGCGAGCCATTGGCCATGGGCGACACCGCGCTCCTGCCGCCTGGCCATGTCGCGCATCTGGAGCCCGGACCAGCGGGTCTGCGCTTGGTTCGCGGCTGGGCGCTCTGAGCGCGCAGGAAGGATAGCCGCCATGCCCGTTCGCAGGCTCCGCCGCATCCTGCAGCCCTTCCAGCAGTTCGTCCGCATCGAGGCGTTCAGCGGCATCGTGCTGCTCGCGGCCACGGTGGCGGCGCTGGCCTGGGCGAACTCGCCCGCGGTGGGCCTCTACCATCGCCTGCTCGACCTGGAGATCGTCGCCGGCGCGGGCCCGCTCCGCCTCGCCAAGCCGCTCCACCTCTGGGTGAACGACGGCCTCATGGCCGTCTTCTTCTTCGTGGTGGGACTGGAGATCAAGCGCGAGGTCATGGGCGGCGAGCTGGCCACGCCCCGCAAGGCGGCGCTGCCGGTGGCGGCGGCGCTGGGCGGGATGGTGGTCCCGGCGCTGATCTACGTCTCATGCAACCTCGGCGTGCCGGAGGTGCGCGGCTGGGGCGTGCCCATGGCCACCGACATCGCCTTCGCGCTGGGCGTGCTGACCCTCGCCGGTCCGCGCGTCCCCTTCGCGCTGAAGGTCTTCCTGACCGCGCTGGCCATCGTCGACGACATCGGGGCCGTGGCCGTGATCGCCCTCTTCTACAGCCACGGCATCTCGCTGCCGGTGCTGCTGGCGGGCGTTGGGCTACTGGGCCTCTCGTTGGCCGCCAACCGGGCCGGGGTGCGGAGCCCATTGGCCTACACGCTCATCGGCATCGCGGCGTGGCTGGCCTTCCTGCAGTCGGGCGTCCACGCCACTGTGGCGGGCGTCCTGCTGGCCTTCACGGTGCCTGCCTCCACGCGCATCGACCGAGGGGACTTCCGCGACCGCGTCTCCGAGAGCCTGGCCGAACTGGGGCGCGGCGGCTCGACCGGCCCGGGGCTCGACACGCGGGAGCAGGCCGCCGTCTACGCCCTGGAGCGCGCCTGTGAGGAGGTCCAGACCCCCCTGCAGCGGATGCAGCACGCGCTGCACCCCTGGGTCTCCTACGGCATCATGCCGCTCTTCGCGCTGGCCAACGCCGGGGTCTCCTTCGCGGGCCTTGACGCCTCGGGCCATGCGGGGGTGCCGCTGGGCGTCATCCTGGGCCTGCTGCTCGGGAAACCCATCGGCATCACGCTCTTCTCCTGGCTGGCGGCGCGGCTCCGGGTGGCCGAGCTACCCGCCGACGTGACGTGGATGCAGCTCCACGCCGCGGGCTGGCTGGGCGGTATCGGCTTCACCATGGCGGTCTTCATCGCGGGGCTCGCGTTCGCCGATGCGGCCCTGCTGGCCACGGCCAAGGTGGCGATCCTCTGCGCCTCGACCCTGGCGGGCGTCGTGGGCTTCACATTGGTCCGCCGGGCCGGCGGCTCCGGTACGATCGCGGCCGACCCGGCAGAAGCCGATCCTACGGCACCGTAAGCGTCGAGCTGAAGGAACTGGCGCCAGACTCGGTATCGCCACGGAACTCCGAGAGGATGGAGTGGGTGCCCGAAAGCGTCCCCGGCGGCACAGTGTAGAGGTATGAGGCGCAGCCTGACGCCTCCGTGACGGCCTGCCCCACCTCCACGCCGTCCACGCTGAAGGCGAGGGTCTTGCCCGCCAGCCAGGCGTAGTCCGGTAGCCGCCGCAGGTAGCCCCGCAGGTAGGTGCGCTGTCCCGGTCCGGCAGTGCGGTCGATGGACCAGAGCACGGTGGCACCCTTGGTCACGCGGAGAACGGCAGAACCGGAGCAACCCGCGAAGCCGCCGTCGCCGGCAAAGGTCACCGTCAGCGCATGGTCGCTGACGCCTTGGGTGGCTATGATCGGCAGCATCGCATGACCGACGGCGTCCGTGACGGCAGACCCGGCGGAGGTCCCGTCAATGGAGAACTCCAGCGACTTACCCGGCAGCCAGGTCCGGTCCACTCCATTGCGGAGGTAGCCGCGCAGGTAGACCGGGTAGCCGAGCCGGGCCTCACGATCAGGCGCGTACATGATGGAGGGCAGGAGCCCCATGTTCAGCCGCATGATGAAGCCGTCGCCGTTGCCCTGGTTCAGGCTGCTGTAGCAGACCGCCGTCGTGGGGAAAGGCTTCGATGTGGTGCTTCCCGCCACGTAGAGCCGGCCGGCGACGCCCAGCGCCATGCTGTAAGCCGTGTCGTTGCCGGCGCCGCCGAGGTAGCTGGCAAAGGTGGCCCCGGCACCCACCGGGCTGTAGCGCATGAGGTAGGCATCACCGGTGTTGGCGACGTTGGTCGACTTCACGGCGTCCACGGACACGGGCATGTCAGCGGATGTGGTGGTGCCCAGCACGCAGACCATGCCCGTGCCGTCGATCTCCACGGCGACCGCCCGGTCGGTCTTGGCGCCGCCGACGATGGATCCAAAGAGAAGGGTCGAACCGTCGGCGCTGAAGAGGGAGGTGAACCCGTCGATACCGGCGCCCGGGTGCTGGTAGACGCCAGCCGTGGTCGGCGCCGACGCCAGCGTGGTGCTGCCGCAAGCCAGGAGCCGGCCCGCGCCGTCCACGGCAATGCCTGCGACCTCCTCGGACCCTTGGCCCCCGTAAAGCGATGCCCACTGCACCGAGCCGCCAGGGCTCATGCGCGCCACGAACCCCTCGAAGAATCCGCTCACGCCGACGTAGTCAGGCTGGAAACAGCCTACCGTGGTCGGGAAGTCATCCGAGTTGGTCCAGCCACCGAGGTATGGGTCGCCTCCCGGCCCAATGGTGATACAGGTGGCTGCACTGTTGAGTCGGCAGTTGAACTCGTGCCGCCATAGAACAGCGCTGCCGTCCGTGGCGAACTCCAGCACGTTGGCCTGCAACCGTACCCCTCCGTTCACGAGGTACTGGAAGCTGCCCGCGGCATAGAGGCGGCCGTCGGACGAGAGGGCCACCCCGGCAATGGTGTCGGTGTAGGCGCCTCCCCATAGGGTGCAAAAGTCAAGAGCCGTGCCGTCGGCATTCAGCCGCGCCACGAAGCCGTCTGCATTGCCGGCCGCGGCCGTCTGGTAGGCGCCCGAGGTCGTCGGGAAGTCCCCGGAGAGCGTCTCGCCGCAGACGATGGCCCGACCTGAGCTGTCCAGCGCCAGACCATAGGGCTCGTCGTCACTGGAGCCGCCTAGGTAAGTTGAGTAGACCAGCGCGTTGCCGGCGGCGTTGAGCTTGGTGACGGCGACGTTGTAGCCGGTCCCGGCCGTCGTATCGAAGGAGCCTGGGGTGGTCGGGTAGGTCGGCGAGTTGGTCCAGACCGCCACGACCATGGAGCCATCGGCGGCTACCTTGATGGCCTTGACGACATCACGGGTCGGAGCCCCGATGAGGGTGGCGTACTCGACGACAGGGTCGATCACCAACGTCCGCGATGGGTCGTAGGCCGCCACACGGAAGGTCACCCGAGCAGGAAGGCCTCGGCGGGCGGGCGTCAGCGCGTAGGACGCGGCCACGGTTTTGCGGTGGCCAGCCGCGATCTGGTAGGCCACCGGCGCCCGAAGCGTGATGACTCCGAGGCCCGTGCCGATCTCCAGGGCGCCGCCTCGCAGTCGCGCACCGTCCGCCCCTTCCAAGGCCAGCGAGATGCGTGACGGGTCGGCGCCCGGCCGCAGAACGAAGTCATGCTCGATCCCGCCGTTGGGTAGCCCGTAGTAGACCAGATCGGTGCGCGGGTAGACCTCTCTCGCGCGCACCGCACTGTAGGTGGGCAACCCCGTGCGCCACGCCCGCCGGTCGCGGCCCAGCAGGTAGCTGACCTTTCCCTCGGTGCGCTCTTGCCCGCGGACCTCAGCCCGGGCGTTGGCGCCCTGCAGGCGTATGCGGACGGCGGCGCCGGAGCCTCCGCGCGTAGCGGCCACCGCCAGGTGGTCGGAGCCGATGAAGAGCGTTGCCGAGCCTGCCCGAGCCAGGAACCGTGCCTGCGGGGCGGCTTGCCCGGCATTTGGCTCGAACGTGATCGGCGGCCCCGCGTTCGCACACATGGGGGCTAGAGCTAGCAACCACGTCGAAGTGTAGAGCATCTGACGCATGGTGACCTCCATCAGACCAAAGGTCCGCGACGGCGATCCGTCGGGCACTGGAGTAGTAAGCAAACACCGCGCGGACTGTTCACAATGCCCTACCGCGGCGCCATGCCATGCTACGTGCAACCCCTCAATGGCGCAAGGTGGAGGATGGCCCATGGCTGGGCGGCCCCAGGTACGCAGGAGCCAGGAGCCAGACATGGAATATGCAGTCGGCTCGCGCGTCTACAGAGCGGGAGGACGGTACAGCGTGACGGATGCGGAACTGGTCGGGCGGGCGCTGGCAGGTGAGGTGGACGCGTACAGCTTACTCGTTACTCGTCACCAGGCCGCGGTGGCCCGGGTATGCCGGGGCCTCTGCGGCTCGGACCCCGATGCCGATGAGCTGGCGCACGACGCGCTGGTCGATGGCTTCCTGAAGCTGCCGCACCTCCGCGCGCCGGAGCGGTTCGGGGCATGGATCCGGACCGTGGCGCTCAACCGGTGCCGGCAGTGGCACCGCGAAAGGGCGAGGCTGACGCCGCTGACCGAGGAGGCCGCCGACGCCCTCGTGGCCCCGGCGGACGATCCATTGGACCACACCGCCCTGGCACACGCGGTCTTCGCGCTGTCGCCCGCCCACCGGCTCGTCCTGATCCTCCACTACTGGGAGGGGCTCCCATACGCCGACATCGCCGCATTCACGGCCCTGCCCATCGGCACGGTGATGAGCCGGCTCCATCGCGCACGAGCCAATGTGAGGAAGGCAATGGAAACAATGGACGCGAGCTTCACACCGACCGCCACGCCGGACCTCCGGTGCGAGGTGGACGCTGAGATCCGGCTGATGCTCTCGATGGTGGAGAAGGAGCCGGCCCTGCGCGGCCGACTGGCTGTCCTGCTGGCCCGGTCTCCGAGCCGCTTCTCGGACCTGATCCGCGGGGCCGACGCGGCCGGGGCGCGGGATGTGGCGCTACTCCTGCCGAGGCTCGGCGCCGGGGCGGCGGACCGGCTGCTGGACTGGTCGACGAGCGCGGAGGACGCCCTGCGCCAGGGCTCACTGGCGGCGCTTCGGGCGGTGGCCTCGACCCCGGCGCAGGTGGCCGAGCGGTCGGGCACGGCGCGCGTGGCCTCGCGGGCGCTCTATCTGGTGGTGGAACGTATCCTCGTCGCGCAAGACGATGACCCCTCCCGACGCGCGGGGCTGTTGCTCGACCTCCTGGGCCAGGCGGGCAAGGACGACCGGGCCGCCCTGCTTCTCACCGGCGCGCTGGTGAGCCTGGGCGAGCCCGCGCTCGACGCACTCGTCAGAGCTATGGCTCCGCTTCGCACCGCCAGGGAGCTGCACGGCTGCGGCGACACGCTCTACGCCGCCTGCCGGTTCGGGTCGCGGTTCGGCGCGCAACTGGCTCCGTCGCTGCATGGAGATGGGCCGCTGGCCGTGCCGGTGGGCGTTGCCGCGGCCGAGGGGCTGGGCCGGGCGCTGCGGATGTGGTCCGACATCGGGAAGCCGGACGAAGCGGGACGCCGCGCCGACTGCCGCCACCGCCGGAAGTGGGCGCCCCCCGCCGAGGCCGACCGTTCGCCCGCGGCGCTTGCCGGGCTGGCCGATGCGTTGGCGGCGCACGCCGCTGGACCTGCGGGCGAGGACCGGCAACGGGCCATACGCGCGCTGGGCATGCTGCCGGTGACCGAGGGGCTCGACGCGCTTCTCGCCGCCACCCGTTCCGACTGCCCGCGCACGCGGCTGACCGCTATCCGCGCCCTGGGCGACCGAGCCGACGCAGCCGCGGAGCCGCGCCTGGCCGAGCTTGCGGAGGGCGCATCCGGCGACGAGCGGGCGGCGGCGCTTCAGGCGATGGGCGGGCTACGCAACCGCGGTGCGGCCGGGACGCCGGCGCCGGCTGTCGGGTTCCGCATGGCCGATCTGGTGCGCGACGGCGCCCAGCCCGCCGGCAACGTATCGGTGGAGGTGGCACTGGCGGCCATCGGCGAGGACCGGGAGTACGACGAGCCCGAGGTCACCCGCGTCATCGCCTCGGCCTGCTGGGACTACTCCACCGTGCGCCGGTACCTGATCGAGGAGGGGCTGATGCAGCGCACCCGCGGCCGTTACACGTTCACCGAGGCCGGCCGGATCGCATGGAGGGTGGAGCGCGCCATCGCTGCGGCGCCATAGGGTAACCTCCCGGCATGGGATGGTCGGGGGCCTGCCGTTCGGGGCGAGGCCGAGGCCCGGCCCGTAACCGTGGAGGAGGGACGATGCCGCAGGAGTTGAGGGTGGGCCTCATCGGCTGTGGGGCCATGGGGCAGGCGCACGCCGATATCTGGCTCCGGACGCCGGGCGCGCGCCTGGCGGCGGTCTTTGATACCGTCGCCGAGCGCGCCGGGGACGTGGCCGCACGATGCGGTGCGACACCGTTCGGCGACCTGGCGGCCATGCTCGCCTCGGGCCTCATTGACGCCGTCTCCATCGCGACGCCGTCCGGCCTCCATGCCGACCAGGGGCTTGCCGCGGCCGAGGCAGGCCACCATGTGGTCTGCGAGAAACCCCTCGACCTGAGCATCGGAAAGGCCGACTGCCTCATCCATGCCTGTCGGAGCCGGGGATTGGCCCTGGCCTGCGTGCTCCAGCGCCGCACCTTCGCGGGAACACAGGCCGTGACGCAGGCGATCCACCGAGGGCGCATGGGCCGGCTGCTCTCGTGCAGCGCCTCCATAAAGTGGTGGCGCTCGCAGGAGTACTACGACGCCGCCGGCTGGCGCGGAACCTGGGCGCTGGACTGCGGCGTGCTGGCCAACCAGGCGATCCATGCCATCGATCACCTCTGCTGGATGGCCGGTCCCGTGGCCGAGGTGGAGTACGCCTGCCTCGGCACCGTCGGCCATGCCATGGAGGCCGAGGACCACGCGCTGGCCGTCGTGCGCTTCGAGAGCGGCTGTCGCGGCGTCATCGAGGCCACCACCTGCTGCTCGCCCGCGCTCTGCTCACGTGTGGAGGTCTACGGCCAGCGGGGATCCGCCTCGTTCGACGACGCGCAGGTCGTCTCCTTCGGCATCGACGGCGCCGACGCAATCGCCGAACTGCCCACCGAGACCGCCAGCCTGGGCGGCCGGGCCGAGCCCATGGCGATCAATATGGCCGGGCACGAGGCCATCTTCGCCGACTTCGTGGCGGCGGTCCGCGACGGGCGTCCGCCCATGGTCACCGGCGAGGATGCCCGCGCGGCCGTCGATGCGCTGAACAAGATCTACCGCATGGCGGTCCCCGGCCAGAAGCTGGGCACGTGACCCCGCCGGGCGGTATGCTACCTGCACCGCTCCACCACTGCAAGCTTCCGGAGGCCCGCCATGCTCACGCCCGCCACGCCGCCTGTCGAAACGCCCCGCCGGCCGAACATCGTGCTGATCATCACCGACGACCAGGGCTACGGCGACGCCGGCTGCTACGGCAACGACCGGGTTCGGACGCCCAACCTCGACCGCATGGCCGCCGAGGGCGCGCGGTTCAGCCGGTTCTACGTCTGCCCGGTCTGCTCACCCACGCGGGCGGGGGTGATGACCGGACGGTGGAACTACCGCACCGGCGTGGTGGACACCTTCCTGGGCCGCTCCATGATGCGCCCCACCGAGGTGACGCTGCCGGAGTTGCTCCGCAAGGCCGGCTACCGCACGGGCCTCTTCGGCAAGTGGCACCTGGGCGACAACGCACCCATGCGACCCATGGACAAGGGCTTCGACGAGGCGCTCTGGAACAAGGGCGGCGGCCTGACCCAGCCCGCGGACCCCGAGGGGAACAGCTACACGGACCCGGTCCTCTACCGCGGCGCGCGGGCCGAGCAGCAGAAGGGATACGTTACCGACGTCATCACCGATGCGGCCCTCTCCTTCATGAAGCGCAACCGCACACGGCCTTTCTTCCTCTACCACGCCACCGTGGCGCCGCATACGCCGCTGGAGGTCCCCGACGCCTGGGTCGAGCCCTACCGCAAGGCGGGGCTGGACGAGGAGACCGCCCGCGTCTACGCCATGGTGGAGAACATCGACACCAACGTGGGACGCCTGCTCGAAGGCATCAGGGAGATGGGCATCGACCGGGAGACGCTGGTGGTCTTCGTAGGCGACAACGGCCCGGCGCACACCCGGTTCAACGGCGGCCTGCGCGGCCTGAAGGGAAGCCCCTACGAGGGAGGCGTCCGGGTGCCCTGCGTGGTGAGGTGGCCCGGATCGGTGCCGCCGGCCGTCATCGACACCGCCGGAGCCAACGTGGACCTGCTGCCCACGCTCGTGCAGATGGCCGGAGCCACGCCGCCGGACGGGCTGCGCCTCGACGGCCGGAGCCTGGCTCCCCTGCTCCGAGGCGAGAAGCCGCCCTGGACCGAGCGAACCCTCTTCTACCAGTGGCACCGCGGCGACGAGCCACGCCGCGGCGAGAGCTACTGCGCCATCGGCAGCCGATACAAGCTCGTGAATGGGACCGAGCTATACGACCTGCAAGGCGACCCGGCCGAGGCGCACAACCTGGCGGCGGAGATGCCCGACAGGGCGGCCGACCTGCGGCGGCAGTACGACGCCTGGTTCGACGACGTCTCCTCGCAGGGCTACGAGCCGCCGCGCATCCTGATCGGCTCGGACCGCGAGCGCCTCTCGACGCTGACGCGCCAGGACTTCCGCGGCCCGACCGCCTCGTGGGCCGAGGGCGCCGTGGGCTACTGGGAGGTGGAGGCGGCCGCGCCGACGCGGGTGGACGTGCGGGTGGCAATCTGGCCGATCACGACGACTGGACGCGTCCACGTGCGCGTGGGCGGCGTGGAGCGGGAAGCGTGGGCACGCCCGGGCGCCAAGACCTGCACACTGCGGTGGATTGAGATGGTCGGCGGACCGGCGCGGCTGGAAGCCTGGTGCGAGGCCGGCGGCAAGACGCAGGGCGCGCGCTACCTGGTGGTGCAGCGATCCCAATAGGCGGCTACGGCCGCAGCGCCACCTCGTAGGTCGTCACCGACAGGGGCGGGATCACGTCCTCGAAGCGTCCGCCGGATACGGCGAAGGCCGGCAGGGGCCGCTCGTCCCATGCGCCGTCTGGGCCGTCGTCCCTGGTCCGCCACGCCTGCACGGGCGCTCCGACCGTGCGGAAGCCCGCGAGGTCGAAGGCGTAGGGCCGGGGCTCCTTCGCGTCGTTGTGCACCACGAGGGTCAGGCGGCGACGGTCACGGCTCACGGCGGCCAGCGTCCAGTCGTCGCCCGAAGCCACCAGCTTGTCGCCGGGCAGGATGTGCGCGGTGAACTGGCGTATGGCCGCCAGCTTCTTCGTGGCGACGAACTCGCCGGGCTTGAGCGTGCGGCCCTTGTACTCCACGTCCGCGTCGAAAGCCGCAGCGAAGACGCCGTAAGTGAAGTGCCACCAGAGGCAGTACTGCAGCGGCTCCACGGGCTGCCAATAGACCCAGGCGTCGCACCGCAGGTTCTTGATGTCGCTGACGATGGAGCGCGTATCGGGCAGGGCGCAGCGCATATCGTCCGGCGCGAAGCCCAGGTTCTCCCACTCGCGGTGGCTCACCTCGGACATCCAGAGGCGCTTGATGCCGCTCTTGCGCGCCAGGTCGCGCAGCCGCTTCTGCCAGTCCCAGTTGTTGTAGGCGTGGACGTTCAGGCGTCCGATCCAGCGCGGGTCCAGGCCGTCGCCCGGCGGCCTGGCTGACGGCGGGCGGAGCAGGTAGTCCAGCGTGGCGTGGCCGTCGGCCGAGCCGTTCTCGTCAGACGCGGCCAGGAGCCTGCGACGCCCTTCGCGGGCGATCTCTGCGTGGAGTGCGCGGATCACCTTCGCCTGCAGGGGGCGCTCGATCTTGCAGCCCTCCTGCCCGCCCTTGGCGCCGTCCCACCACCATGCTGAGGGCTCGTTGAAGGGCTCCACCGAGGCGAAGCGCACGCCGGCCTCGCGTTCGGTCCGGCGGGCGGTCTCCATGAGCCACTTCGCGAAGGCGCCGGCCTCCTCGGGCTTCAGGTTCTCCGCGGCCTTGTCCCCGCCGCGGCTGTTGCCGTTCTTCAGCATCCAGTAGGGCGGCGAGTTGGCGAAGAGCTCGAACGTGTCCGCGCCGAAGCGCTTGGAGAGCTTGAGGCACTCGATCTGGGCTCGGTCGCGGGCGGCGTCGAATGACCCGTCGCGCTCCAGGCAGGGCAGCACCCGGCCGCCGATGCGAAAGGGCTTGGGGTCTGCCGAGGGCTCGGTCCCGCCGGCGTTGTACCGCGCGATGGTGAGGCCCAGGCAGCCCGCATCGCGGGAGAAGAGGCGACGGCACAGCTCCGTCCGCGCCGCGTCGGGCCAACCCGCGGTGGCCACGGCCCACCAGCTGAGGCTCGTGCCCCAGCCCTCCCATCGGGCCACCTCCACGGCGGCGGGGTCGGGACGAACGGTGCGCGGCCCGGCGGCGGCGGGCGTCTGGCCGGCGGCAAGCATGGCGGCGATCAGTGGCAGGGCGAACATGGGACTTAGTGTAGCAGGCGAGCCGGGAGCCGCCGGCTGAAGCGGACGGGTATGGACGGCGCGAAGTCGCCTGCCGGTGACGCCATGGCGGTTGGGCAGGTGAGTGACCTATACTGAGGACGGAGGCCAACCATGACACCCGTGCAACTCGCCGCCGTCTACCGCCACGCGCTGATGGAGGATTCGCTCCCCTTCTGGTTCCCGCGATGCGTCGATGCCGAGCATGGCGGCTTCATCCACTGCCTGGACCGCGACGGCTCGGTGCTGGACACAGACAAGTCGATCTGGGCCCAGGGGCGCATGGCCTGGATGCTCCTCACCCTTTACAACACCGTGGAGCGGAGGCCCGAGTGGTTGCAGTGGGCCGAGGCGGCGCTGGGCTTCCTGGAGCGCCACGGGTTCGACGAGCGCGGGCGCATGTACTTCCACGTCACCCGCGAGGGCCGGCCCATCCGCATGCGGCGCTACGCCTTCAGCGAGTCGTTCGCGGCCATCGCCTACGCCGCCCACGCACGGGCCACCGGCAGCGAACGGTCCGCCGAGAGGGCGCGGTCGCTCTTCCAGGCCTTCACGCGGTGGAGCTTCACGCCGGGGCTTATGCCGCCCAAGTTCACCGGCGAGCGCCCAACGGAGGGGATGCCGTCGCGGATGATCACGCTCGTCACAGCGCAGGAGCTGCGCCTGAACCTGGGCGACGGCCCCGACCTGCGCGCATGGAGCGACCGCTGCCTGGAGGAGATCGAGACCCTCTTCGTGAAGCCCGACCTCCGCTGCGTCATGGAGTGCGTGGCGCCGGACGGGTCGATCCTGGACCACTTCGACGGCCGGATGCTCAACCCCGGCCACAGCCTGGAGGGAGCCTGGTTCATCCTCGAGGAGGGACGCCACCGCGGCGACGGCCGCCTGATCAAGCTGGGTTGCGACATGGTGGACTGGATGTGGGAGCGCGGCTGGGACGCCGAGCATGGGGGCATCTTCTACTTCCGCGACGTCTACGGCAAGCCGGTAAGCGAGTATTGGCATGATATGAAGTTTTGGTGGCCCCATGATGAGGCGCTCATCGCCACCCTCATGGCCTGGAAGCTCACCGGCGAGGCCCGCTTCATGGAGCGCCACCTGAGGCTGCACGAGTGGTCCTTTCGCCACTTCGCCGACCCGGAGCATGGGGAGTGGTACGGCTACCTGCACCGCGACGGGAGCGTCTCAAACACCATCAAGGGCAACCTGTGGAAGAGCTTCTTCCACCACCCGCGGGCCATGTGGCTCTGCGCCCGGCTGGCGGCCGATTGACGGGCCGGCGACGCCTGTGCCAGACTCGCCAACCAAACGCCGGGGGGACGAACCGATGACATCCAGCCGACGCTCATGGCCGCTCCACACGCGCATCCTCGCCGGCCTTCTCCTCGGGGCGCTGGCGGGCGGCCTGGCCCAGGCAATCCTCGGGCAGTCGCACCCCGGCCTCCAGTGGACCGTCAAGCAGGTGGCCCAGCCGGTGGGCCAGGTATTCCTGCGCATGATCTTCATGATCGTGGTGCCGCTGGTCTTCTCCGCCCTGGCCATGGGAGTGGCTGAGATCGGCGAGGCGCACCGGATCGGCCGGGTGGGCGCCCGGTCGCTGCTGCTCACGCTCCTGCTCAGCGGCATCGCGGTGGGGCTTGGGCTGGTGGCGGTCAACGCCGTACGGCCCGGCGACGGCGTCTCGCCCGAGCGCAGGGCGCGGCTGACGGCCCTCTACGCCGATGCCGACGCGGCGAAGAAGCGCGTGGACGACGCCAAGTCCAGCGTCACATTCGTGGATGGGCTCGTGGAGATCATCCCCAGGAACCCGGTGCAAGAGGCGGCTCGGGCGCTGGAGGGTGGTCTCCTGCCGCTCATGTTTTTCGCGCTCGTCTTCGGCCTGGCCCTGAGCGCCGTAGGTCAGGAAGCATCGGCGCCGTTACGGGCGGTGCTGAACTCGCTGTTTGCCGTGAGCCAGAGGGTCATCGACTTCGCCATGCGCCTGGCGCCCGTGGGCGTCTTCGCGCTGGTCTTCTCCACCTCCGCCACGGTGGGGGTCGAGGCCGTAGCAGCCCTGGGCAAGTACGTGGCGCTGGTCCTGGTGACGCTGGCCATCCACCTGACGGTCACCTACAGCCTGGCGCTGCGGCTCATAGCCCGTCAGAGCCCGATCGACTTCTTCCGCCGGATTCGCAGCGTCATGCTGACGGCCTTCGCCACGGCCTCCAGCAACGCCACGCTGCCCGAGGCCCTCCGCGCCGCCCGCGAGGAGCTGGGGCTGCCCCGGGACATCAGTACATTTGTCCTCACCGTGGGCGCCACGGCGAACCAGAACGGAACCGCGCTCTTCGAGGGGATCACGGTGCTCTTCCTGGCGCAGTTCTTCGGCGTGCCGCTCAGCCTGGGCCAGCAGTTGCGGGTGATGCTCCTCGCCATCCTGGCAGGCGTGGGCACCGCAGGAGTGCCTGCGGGCTCATGGCCCATGATCGCCCTGATCCTCATGCGCGTCGGCGTGCCTGCCGAGGCCATCGGCATCGTGCTGGGCATCGACCGCATCCTTGACATGAGCCGGACCGTGCTGAACGTCACAGGCGACCTGACCATCGCCGCCTGCGTCAGCGCGATGGAGGAGCGGAGCGCCGCCAAGGCCTGACGACGCACGCAGGGCAGGCGCAGATGAAGCGAAGGAGACGCCGATGCACGGACTGGCCGACGGCAGACGACACACCAACCGACCGCGCATCGGCTTCGCATGGGTTACGGCCGCGTTGGCCTGCGCGACCGCCCCTGGCCTGATCCGCTGTGCAGGGGCGACGCCGGCCCGCGTCGTCTTCCTGGCGCCCGTGACGAGCCGGGCGTCGTCGGGCGATGACCTGTTCCTTGCCGCCGTGCCCGCCGCCACGGTGGCGGGAGGCAAGCCGATCGTCTGCGCCGTCGACCCGGCGTCGCCGTGGCGGCCCGAACTGATCGACTATCTCGGCCGCTACAAGCCGTCACGCGTCGTCTGGCTGGGGCCCGCGCCTGCGGTTGCGCCGCCGACGACCATGACGCTGAAGGTGATCCCCGTAACTACGGCGATCGATGGCGCTTGCCGGTTGGCGGCTGCCTACTGGCGCAGGAGCGCCCGGGCGGTCGCCTACCGCACCGATGATCGCGCATCGGCGCTCGCCGCCTCAGTGCTGGCCGCACGCTTGGGCGCGCCGCTCTTCCCCTGTCCGCCCGGCGCCCTGCCCGAGGGCGTGCAGGCGAGCCTCGCGCGGCTGGGCGTCACGAAGCTGCTCTCGGTCGGCGCGCAGCCCGTGGCTCCGGTGGGCAAGGTCCGCTTCAGTGTGGAGCGCCTCCCCGATGCCCTGGCGGTCGCGCGCCGCCTCGCCACGGAGCGGCTGGGCGTCGACTATCTGGCGGTCACGCACCCGCTTGGCGGCGGAGTGGCCGATGCGCCGCGCCTCTCCCTCGCCGCCGTGTTGCTGGCCGCGGGCCGGGGCGGGGCGGTAGTCCCCCTGACGTTCGGCACCGTCTGGAAGCGGCGCTTCCCGGCCGGCGAGCCCGTCGCCACGCCTCCCGACGGCGCGCGGCCGAGCGCTGCGGGCCATCGGACCGGCACGGTGGACCTCGGCGCCCGTTGCGCCTTCGTCGCGGGCCAGGATGCAGCCGACGGCAGGTGGTGGGCCCAGTTTGACCTGGACGGCGACGGCCGCTTCGACGGCGTCGGTGAAAGCCCGATCCGCACCGGCGGCGTGGTCGCGATCGGCGGCGCACGGTTCGTCGTCGATGTCGATGTGCTGGAGAACGAGCGCGGCAGGTCCGTCTGGCTGACCAGCCCTACGCCTCCCGACATCACCGAGCTGCTGGCGAAGTACCGTAAGGCCGTCCGCGCCCATCCGCGCTACCTCTGCCTGGTCGGCTGGCCCGGCGTCGTGCCTCTAGCCATCACAAGCGACGGGCACGGGGTGGACGCCGACGTCGTGACCGACCATCCCTACGCCCAGACGGACGCCGACCCGTTCGTCGATGTGGCCTTCGCGCGGTTCGTGGCCGAGGACGCGGCGGCAGGAACGCTGCTGGCCTGCCGGAGCCTGACCTTCAACGAGGTACGCGACCCCGAGCAGGGCGCGTCCTACGCCACTGCCGAATGGGCCGAGCAGAACGGCAGCCCGCTGGAACTCGCCGGCCTGCGCTTCGCCGGGCGCCACGACGGCGCATCGACGATCAAGCCGGGCTCGCCGCTGACCCGCGTCGGCGCGATCCTCCACGACTCGCACGCCATGTGGACCGTGCTGGGCAGCACCTACGCGTGGGACTCCGACGTGCTGCTGGCTCCCTGCATCGTCGTCTCGGGCGGCTGCTCTCCGGCGTCGCTGGATCAGGACGAGGGACGACGCTCGGTGGCGACGCGGCTGCTGCGCAACGGCGCGGTCGCCTTTGTCGGCGGTGCGCGGCGCTGCGTGGCCCAGAGCGCCCTCTATCGGTCCGAGCTGTGGAACGCGCTGCTCGACGGCCAGACGCTGGGAGAGGCGCACCGGACGGCGCTGAACCGCTCCATGGTCGCCATCCTGGAGAAGGGCGAACAGGAGCGCGGCTCCTACCGCTACCAGCAGGACCACTTTGCGGCGTACGGCGACCCGGCGCTCGACCTGCGGCTGCGCAGGTCCGCGTCTGCTCCCGTAGCCCGCGTGAAGGTGAACGGAACGCAGGTGGAGGTGTCGGCCCCGGCCGCCCTGGCGCGCACGGAGTACGCCCCACTCCCCGAGTGGAAGTGCCGCTTCCCGAAGCTCTGGACGTGGAACGGCCTCGGGCTCGGCACGGAGTCGAGCTGGTGCGGCGACCGCTACGATGTGGATGACCTGCTCATGACCGTCGAGGTGCGCTCCAAGGCCCGGTACACCCGTGTCGAGCCGCTCGAGAAGGCGACCCCGCCTCTCGGCTGGACCGGCTCGTTCGCCGTCGATGAGCACGCCGACGGCACCCGCTCGGTCTACTGGCGCTGCCGCTTCACAAGCTTCGACATGACCACCGGCCAGGTCCGCAGCCAGGTCGGCAAGCTCGGCTTCCGGCTACTGCGGTAGCCGCGGTGCCCCCCCTGGGAAAGACTGCCATGGCCACGCTTCGCATCATTGAGCGCGAGATGACGGACGTTGAGTTCGCTCGCATGAACGCCGGGTTCGACGAGCATACGGTCGAGCATGGCGGCCGGGTCGAGGTCTCGGAGCGGTTCGGCTTCGTCGCTATGGACGGCCCCGCCTTCGTCGGCTGCTCCAGCGGGCTGGCGTACAGGTTCGACGCGGGCTACAGCCGGTGGTTCTACCTGTCGGACCTCTTTGTCGAGCAGCCCTGCCGCGGGCAAGGCCTCGGCGCCGCGCTACTCACGGCGCTGGAGGAGCGTGTAGCACCCCTGGGCGTGGAGGAGATATGGACGTGGACCGCCGGCTACGAGGCGCCCGGCTTCTACACCCGCATGGGGTACCGGGTCTTCGCGGAGATGGATCGCTGGTACCCCGGCGGCGAGAGCCGCTTCGGGTTCCGCAAGACGCTCGGGACCGGGCAGGCCGGAACAGGGAGATTCGCGTGACCTGGCCCCTCGGCGCAGCCATCCTTGCCCTCCTTCCCAGCCCTGCTCGGGCGGAAGCCCGCATGCCGAACCTGGCCGTCGTCGCCTTCTCAGCGGAGGCAGGCAACAGCCGCGTCGAACTCCCTGGACCCGGCCTGGGACGAGTCTCCGGCGAGGCCATGCTGGGCACGGCCTACCGCGTGCGCTGGCTCCGCGAAGGTAGCGAGTGGCGCATACGGGCGACGCGCACCGACCGGACCAAGGTTTGGCGGCTGGCCCTGGAGGCCCGGTACCCCTCAACGACCACAGCCCTGACGCCGTGGCACTTCACGCTGCCCGTCCGTGTGCCCCTGGCGCCGATCGCGCGCAGGGGACAGGCATACTGGGTCTGGACCATCGGCGTCCCGTCGAGGCTGGTCTCCGAGGCGCCGGATGGCCGAGCCGCGCTGACACCCATCACGTCGTCGCACCACGGCTTCTGGATCCTCGGCGAGGCCGACGGCACAACGTCCGCTCAGTTCGGGCTGGACGCGTGGGAGGTGAACGCCTCGACCGAGATGGCATTCCGGCTTGGCCCCGCGGCTGCAGCCCAACCGGCCGTGACGCCGCCGCCCGGCCCATCCACCCTCAAGGGCTTCCTGCGGGTGGACCGACAGGGCTGGGCCTTCACCGACGCTGCCGGCAAGCCGATCCGGATGATGGGCCGCAACCAGCACGACTTCGTCTCCCTGACCCGGAAAGAGCAGGTCGCGTTGTTGCGGGGGATGCGCGCCAATGGCATGAACACCCTGCGGATCCTGGTGCAGGACCCGCTCTTCCGGCCGCTGCCCGGCGTCTGGAATGGGGAGGCGATCCGCAGGCTCAGGCAGGCGCTGGACCTCTGCGCGTCGTTCGGCATTCGCGTCGTAATCTGCCTGGAGCTCAGCGGCTGCGGCTACCAGTACAGCATCTCTCAGCACGCCTCGCCCTGCTGGTCGGACCTGTACGTTCTTCCCGAGGCCCGCGTCTGGTATGCCGACATGGTGGACAAGGTGGTGAGGCCGCTGAGGACCCATCCCGCCGTGGCCGCCTGGGATGTCACCAACGAACCGGACATGCCGCCCGACCCCGCCTCGCGTGTCCAGGCCGAGGCCTTCCGGGCCTGGCGGGCGGCCAACAGGCCCTCCGGCGGGCCAATGCCGCTCCCCACCGTGGCCGAGTACGAGGCACAGAACACAGAGGCAGGGCGGGACTACTGGGCGTGGTCTTCCTCCGCCCTCGCGGACGCCGTGATCGCCCGCGCCCGCATGGTGCGCCGCGCCGACCCGAACCACCTGATCACGCTCAGCGCCTGGGATCCGCGCCTGCTTCGCGGCCACAAGGGCGCCGAGGCCTTCGACTACTGGTCGCCGCACACCTACGACCTCTGGCTCAACGGGCCAGTGATCGAGAAGCACCTCCTCGGACTGGTGCTGGGCCAGCGGAATGCCCTGCCGGACCGCCCGCGCCCGGTGGTGATCGAGGAGTTCGGCATGAGCGAGGCGCCCGACCGCCCCGAAGCGCTTCGTGCCGAGCATGTCCGGCAGTTCCTGGCCGCCGCGGCGAAGTTCCGTGCAGGCGGCATCCTGCACTGGTGGGACATGGCCCCGGCGCTGCTGGAGCCCTACCGCACCGCGCCGGCCATGGCGCCGCCCCTCGCCGGCAAGCCGCTGGCGATCTGGCTACCGCCCTCGCGCTATGCGTCCACCGTCATCTACAGCCGGTACATGGATCGCCGGAAGTGGGAGGAGGCGCTCTGGAAGGCGGTAGAGGCAGGCTACTCGCCGCGGTTCATCGCCGCGCCGTCCGAGGCGTCGGGGATGGCCGCACTACTGCAGCTCGACGAGCCCGCGCCGGGCGACGAGGCTGCCTTCGCAGCCGGAACAGGGCTTCCCGCATGGGCGCCCATGCCTCGGTAGGCTTCCAGGCGTCCGTCGTCGGCCACAATAGGACGAACCATCGACCGTTCGCGAACCGGAGGCGCCTTGATGACCCTTGCCATGAGCCTTGCCGCCGCCCTGGCGCTCTGCGCCCTGACGGGAGCCGCATCCGCCGAGCCCGGGCCGCCGAAGACCTACCGCAACCCGATCCTCAATGCGCCGGGCGCCGCCGACCCCACCGTGATCCGCTACAAGGGGCTCTACTACCTCTACCCCACGCTGGATAGCCGGGGCTACGACGTCTGGACCTCGAAGGACCTGGTGAACTGGACGCCTCGCGGCAAGTGCTACACCGACGCGCGCGGCGGCGTCTGGGCGCCGGATGTCTTCTACAACGCCAGGGGCGACAAGCGCTTCTATCTCTACTACACCGCGGACAACCCGAAGGGCGGCAAGCTCGTGGGCGTGGCCGTGGCCGACGGGCCGCTGGGGCCGTTCGTCGACAAGGGCGTGCTGGTGGAAGGCGCCATCGACGCCCACCTGGTGCGCGACGACGACGGCAAGTGTTACCTCTACTACGTGATGCTGCCGGGCGGCTTCCGCATCATGGTCTCGCCCATGGCCGACCTGCTCACCCTCACCGGCGAGCCGCGCCTCTGCATCAAGCCGGAACTGCCCTGGGAGCGCGCCGACGGCGAGGTGACCGAAGGGCCGTGGATGATCAAGCGGAAGGGCGTCTTCTACCTGATGTACTCGGGCAGCGGCGCCATGGGTCCGGACTACGCCATCGGCTACGCCACGTCGAAGTCGCCCCTGGGCCCCTTCGTGAAACACCCCGGCAACCCCATCGCCCACCGGGGAGGCGGCATCTACGGGCCGGGGCACCACTGCGTCGTTGCAGGGCCGGACAAGCGGCTCTGGCTGGTCTACCACCAGAAGAACACGGACCGGCGCGACTGGGACCGCTTCCTCGCCATCGACCCGCTCTGGTTCGACGATCAGGGCGTCATCCACGCCCGCCTCTCGCGCGGCACCGACGAGCCCGCGCCGTAGGTCTGGATCTCCGGCCGCCGGGCGGAGCGCGTTTGCCCGCCCGGTGGCCATTGATGGAGCTTACGGAACCACGTTGAACGCGGCGTTGGCCGAGGCGGACGAGTACCACGCGTCGCCCGCGAAGGCGGCGGTGGCCGTGTGGGCTCCCAGCGCCTCGCCGGCGGGCATGGCCCAGGTGGCGCTTGCCCAGCCGTCGGCGGCCACCGTGCCGCTCCCGACGCCCGTGCCGTTCACGCTGAAGGCGATGCTCTTGCCGGGCAGGATGACGTAGTCCGGCAGGCTGCGGACGTAGGCCTTCAGCAGGTGGTTGGTCCCCTTCTTGGCGGAGCGGACGTAGGGCCAGATGTAGATGTCGCCCTTGGTGACGGTGAGCTTGCCGTTGTTGGCCGAGGCCACGTAGCCGCCGTCGCCGGCCCACTCGCTGCGAACCGTGCGGATGCCCGCGCCAGAGCCCTCCGGCACCGTGTAGCCGAGCTGGGCGTAGCCCGCCGCGCGGGTCACGTCCGAGCCCAGCACGGAGCCGTCCACCTTGATCACCATGGTCTTGCCCCCCACCGGCGTGTTATTCAGCAGGTAGAGGTAGGCCTTGAGCACCGTGTACGTCTTGACCTTGGCCGTGCGGTCGACCACGTAGACCTTGGTGGCCAGGGTTTGGGCCGTCAGCTTGCCCGTGGTGACGCTGGGTCCATACTCCACGTCGCCATCGAACCGGGCCTGGATGGTCCGGCTGGCTGGCCCATCGCTGATCACCCAGGTCAGCGCGGCCTGGCCGTCGGCGTCCGTGACGGCCGAGCCCACGTCGACGCCCTCGACGCGGAACGCCACCGTGCGGCCGCTGAGCCAGGTGTTGTCGGACAGGCGCTTCAGATACCCCTTCAGCGCGATGGAGGTGGTGATGACGCCGGTGCGGTCCGGCGCGTAGATCGACGTTCGCGGCCGGTCTGACGCCACGAGCGCCGTGTTGTTGTCCTCGCGGCCCTCGGCAATGGCGTTGCCGGGGTCGGCGACCACGCGGATCTGGGCCACGTTGACGCCCGCCATGACGGGCACGTCGATCCGCTGGGTGATGAAGCCCGCCAGGCTCGGCACGGTGGTCGAACCGAGTTGCACTACGCCGGGCGTTCCCGGCACGCCGGTGTAGGCCGCGACCACCAGGTCCGAGAGCGTGTCGAAACTCCGGTTGGTCACCGTGACGTGGGCCGTGCCGGTTCCGTCCCAGTTCCACTCGAAGGTGGCGTCAGATGGGTCCACTGCCACGTCGGGCTGGGTCGATACCTCGCCCCAGTAGATCGTGCCCGCCGTGCCGTCGCACCCGTCGGCGCCGATGCCGCCCGCAGCGGTGACCGTGCCACCCGGGAAGCCCGTTCCGGCGACGCACCGCACGGCTATCCGACCGCCGCCGCCGCCGCCCGCCCGGACTTCGGGGTGCTCGTCGTGATGTGCAGCGCCTCCGCGAGCTCCGATGAGGCCGGAGCCGGAGAGCGTGGTGCAGGCGATCCGCACACTGCCGCCGGAGCCCGCACCCGCATTGGCGTTCGGGTTGCCGTCGGAGATGATGGAGCCGTTCAGCAGGAGCGTGCCCCGGACCGTGACCGCGACGATGCCGCCTCCCGATGAGCCGGGAATGGCGTCGCCGATGTTGGAGCCGCCGCCGCTGCCCCAGTCGGCGGGCCAGGTGGGCGCGCCGTAGGGGGCGTAGGGGTTCCCGCCGCCGATCCCTCCGTAGGTTGCGCCGTCACCCGCGCTGTAGTCCCCATGCCCCGGGCCGCTGCGGTTGCCGTTGCCCATGCCCGTGGCGTCGATGGATGCGCCGGCCGCCACCGTGCAGTCCTGGCCGATCCAGATCTCCACGCCGCGGTTGTCCATCTGCTGGCACCGCAGCGTCGAGCCCGACTCCATCAAGAGGCTCCGCAGGGACATGCCGGCCACCGATGTGGAGAGCGTCATCGTGGCGTTGCGTATGCGCAGGTCTACGTCCGGCATCTCCAGCACGGGCTGCAGGACCGGACCGATCAGGACCCCGTTGTCGAATGCCAGCGTCGCAGTGCTGTCGCCCTGCCTCCGGCGGTAGATCGAGCCGGGCCCGCCGTCCATGGAGGAGCCGTTGAGCGCGCCTGCACCGCCCCGGCACTCTACCGTGCCGGCGAATGCGTCAGCCCCGTAGCTCAGGGCGATGCGCCCGCCGCCGCCGCCGCCTGCCATCCATCCCGCAGGCAGTGCGGAGATATCCGGCGAGCCGCCGTTGGCCGTGACGACGCCGGACCCCATGAGGGTGCCGACGCTCAGGAGTACCGAGCCGCCCGCTCCGGCGCCCACGTTGGCGGGGCCGGCTCCGTCGGCGCGGATGGCGCCGTCCAGGAGTAGCGTGCCCGGCACGGTGAGGCGTATGCGCCCTCCGCCTGCGCCGCCGGGATAGGCGTCGCCTACGTTGGATCCGCCGCCGCTACCCAGGTCTGAGGGCTCGACGATTGAGGCGTAGGCCCACTGGCCGTTCCCCGCGCCGGAGCCGCCGTGGGTGGCTCCGTTGCCGGCGCTGTATGTGCCCCCGCCAGGGCCGGAGCGGCTGGGGTAGCCAAGGCCGGTCACGTCGATGGAGCCGCCGGACTGGACGGTCAGGTTCTGTCCGACGGTCGCGCGGAGGCCGAACGAGCCGCTGGGGAGACAGGTGAGCGTTGTGTTCGGACCGAGCGTCAGGCTGCGGGCGTTGAGCCCGTCGGCCTCGTCGGAAAGGACCATGACCGCGCCGCGCACGACGAGGTCGGCCTCGGGCCGCGCGAAGGCCACCTGGTAGATCGCGCCGATGGCGCCGCCGTTGTCAAAGGTCAGGTTCGCCGCGGTCGCTCCGGTCTGCAGCGTATAGATCGAGCCGGGGCCGCCGTCGGCCACCGAGGTGTCGAAGAAGCCGCGGCCGCCCTGGGCGGATACCATGCCCGTGAACGCGGTCGATGCGTAATAGAGCGCCACGCGCCCGCCGCCGCCGCCGCCCGCCTGCCAGCCCGCGGGCAGGGAGGTCACGTCCGGCGTGCCGCCGTCGGCGGAGATGACGCCGTTGCCGCTGAGCGATCCGACGGTGGCGTAGATGGAGCCGCCCGAGCCGCCGCCTGTGTTGGGCGCACTGCCTCCCTCGGCCAGGATGGCGCCGCTGTTGGCCAGCGCGCCGTGTACGATCAGGCGTATCTTCCCGCCGCCCGCGCCGCCGGGGTAGGCGTCGCCTACGTTCGAGCCGCCGCCGCTACCGAAGTCGGTGGGCTCGACGATGGAGCCGTACGCCCATCGGCCGTTGCCGGCTCCCGAGCCGCCGTAGGTGGCGCCGTTGCCTCCGCTGTAGTCGCCGCCGCCCGGGCCCTGCCGGCTGGGGTAGCCCGCGCCGGTTACGTCGAGGGAGGCCGATGCTGCGACCGTCAGGTCTTGCCAGACCGTCAGCCGCAGGCCGGGGTCGTTGGCGCCGAGGCATGTGATCACGCTACCCTCGCCGACGGCGAGATTGCGGGCGCCCATGCCGGCGGGATCGGGCGATAGTGTCATCACGGCGCCCAGCACCGTCACGTCCGTGTTCGGCATGTCGAAGACCGGCTGCATCACGTTGCCGACCTGCCCGTTGTTATCGTACAGCAGAGTGGATTGGGTCTCCCCGTTGCGCTGCATGAAGATCGTGCCCGGTCCGCCGTACAGGGGCGTGGTGTAGATTCTCCCCGCGCCGCCGCGAGCGTCCATGCGGCCCGCGAAGGTGTTGGCGTCGTAGTGCGCCGCGATCCGTCCGCCGCCTCCGCCGCCTGCCGGCCAGCCTTCGGGCAGGGCGGAGACGTCAGGCGACCCGCCCACGGCCTCGATGAGGCCCGAGCCGGCCAGGGAGCCGACCTTCAGGTGGATAGAGCCGCCGGAGCCGCCGCCTGCGTTAGCCGGGCCGATCCCATCCGATAGGACCGAGCCTTCCACGGTGAGGGCGCCGGCGACGGTCAGGTCCACCAGCGCGCCGCCGGAGCCGCCCGGCCATGCGTCGCCGACATTGGGTCCGCCGCCGCTGCCCAGGTCGGTCGGCGCCTCGATGCTGCCGTAGACCCAACGGCCGTTGCTGGCTCCCGATCCGCCGTAGGTCGCGCCGTTGCCGGCGCTGTAGTCGCCGCTACCCGATCCCTGGCGGCTGGGATAGCCCAGTCCGGAGCCGTCCAGTGAGCCGCCGGGTCCCACCGTCAGGTCCTGCGCGGTGGTGATCTTAATGCCGTCGGCCGTGGCCTGCTGGCACAGGATCACAGAGCCGGCATCAACGGTCAAGTTCCGCACGCTCAGGCCGGCCGCATCGCTGGAGAGCGTCATCACGGCGCCCTTGATCGTCATGTCCAGATCGGTCATGGCGAAGACGGGCTGCAGCACCGGACCGGTCAGCGCGCCGTTGTCGAAGAGCAGTGTGGCGAAGGCCGCGCCGGACTGCCGCATATAGAGCGTGCCCGGCCCGCCGACCGCTGCCGTGCTGTTGACGCGCCCATGCCCGCCGCAAGCCTGGTAGGCGCCGGTGTAGTTGAGGGTCTGGTACTCGATGCCGATCCGCCCGCCGCCGCCGCCGCCGGCCAGCCAGCCGTCGGGCAACGCCGAGGTATCCGGCGAGCCGCCGACGGCCGAGATCAGGCCTGAGCCCGCCAGCGTGCCCACGGCGAACCGCAGGCTGCCGCCGGAGCCGCCGCCGGCGTTGGCCGGGCCGATGCCGTCGGCGCGGACCGAGCCGTCCACGGTGCAGACGCCGCCCACCGTGATGCCGGCGATGCCGCCGCCCGGGCCGCCCGGCCATGCGTCGCCCACGTTGGGTCCGCCGCCGCTACCGTAGTCGACCGGAGCAGTGAACGAGCCATAGGCCCAGCGCCCGTTGCCGTAGCCCGAGCCGCCATAGGTCGCTCCGTTACCGGCGCTGTAGTCGCCGCCGCCGGTTCCCTGCCGGTTCGGATGCCCCGTACCGTTGACATCGATGGAGCAGCCCGCATCCACCGTCAGGTCTCCGGAGACCTGCAGCGGAAGGCCGAACCCGTCCACTGCGGGACAGGTTGCCTCGGCGGCGGTCATGAGCCGCATGTCGGCCACCTGGATGGGTCCGCTGCTGCAGCTGAAGCAGATACGCGCCATGGCGAGCGTCAGGTCGGCGTCGGGAAGGGCCACGGCCGCGTGCTGGGTATAGCCGAAAGCCGGGCCGTTGTTGAACTCGACTGTCTCGTGCGACGTGCCCAGCCCGTGGCAGTAGACGGTGCCGGGGCCGCCGTTGCATGCAGCCGTCCCGTAGACGCCCAGGCCGCCGCGGGCCTGCATCTGGCCGCTGAACGTGCTCGTGGTCCAGGTCACGGAGACCCGGCCGCCGCCGCCGCCGCCCGCCCGCCAGCCGGGGGTCATCCCGGAGACGTCCGGCGTTCCGCCGTTGGCTACGAAGGTTCCATCCCCCGCCAGGGTCGTCGCGCTCAGGCGGATCGAGCCGCCCGCGCCGCCGCCCGCGTTGGCCGGGCCGATGCCGTCGGAGCGGATGTTGCCCTCCACCCGGCAGAGGCCGCCCACTGTCAGGTCGATAAGCCCGCCTCCCGTGCCTCCCGGCCAGGCGTCTCCGAGGTTCGAGCCGCCGCCCGAGCCGTAGTCGGCGGGCGCGGTGACGGAGTCATTGGCCCACCTCCCGCTGTCGCCGCCTGTGCCGCCGTGCGTGGCTCCGTTACCGGCGCTATAGTCACCGTTGCCGGGGCCGTTTCGGCTCGGGTACCCATGGCCCGAGGCGTCGATCCGGCTGCCGCTCTCGACCGTGAGGTCGCCGGAGACGGCAATCTGCAGCGCAGGTCCGGCCGGTGCCACGACGCCGCTGTCGCGGACGAGCAGGCTGGCGTAGGATGCCCCTCCTCCTCCGCAGTCGATGGTCAGCGTACAGCCGGTGACGATGATCGGCTCGCCGGTGTACGAGCCGGCCGGTATCGTGGTGTCGCTGGTGAACTCCACGGCCTGCGCGATGCCCGGGGCCAGGCCCACCAGGCAACAGAGCGCGGCAACGGCGGCCCGTAGCCGCCCGATCTTCGAGATGACATGCAGCATCGATCTGCTCTCCCGGCGCCGTAGCAGGGCGCCATGCAGGACGCGTAGGCCGTCATCGGCCCGGTCGCACGCCCCGCCTTCACTTGGTAGAGAGCGCAACGCCGGATCGTGATAGGCCGTTGGGCTCCATGCACGCCGAGAGCGCTCAATGCCTTGCTTCTTCGGCATCTTGGCGGTGATTCCTCCGTCCCTGGAAGGCCACGAGCGCCGGGCTACCGGGGATCGTGCGCGCAAAGGGGGCCTGCATACTGCCACGCTGAGCGCAGCAGTACGCAGGCCCCCTGATCCGGCAGGATGGACGGGGCGGCGCGCCCCTACTTCCGGGCCTCGCTCTGGAGCTTGGCGGCCTGGTTCGGGTCGCCGATGTGCATCGTGTCGTAGGCCTGCTGCGAGGTCTTGAAGGGGCCGACGCCGGCGTGGCCGTGCCAGTCGCCCTGGTGGTGCATGGGGTTGGGCAGGCCGGTCTCGGCCTCGCGCCGGGCGATCCAGGCGTCCATCTGCGCACGGAGGTAGGCGACGACCTCGGGCTGCGCCTCGGCCACGTTCTCGTTCTCCTCCGGGTCGGTGATCAGGTTGTAGAGCTCGACCTCGGGCTTGAAGTGGAAGTCCGGCTCCAGCGCCACCATGAGCTTCCACTCGGGCGTCCGCCAGCCGTGCTTCCGCATCCACGTGCACTCCGTGATGTAGAAGCTGCTGTCGTGGGACGCCTCCTCGCCGCGCACCATGTCCATGAGGCTCGTGCCGTCGAAGGCGCAGCCGGGGGCCTCGATCTCGGCCAGCTCCAGCAGCGTGGGGACGAGGTCCTTGTGCTGGTTGTAGCCTGAGAGGCGGACGCCCGCGGGCACCTTGGCCGGGTAGCGGATCACCAGCGGCACGTGCAGGGTGCAGTCGTACATGCCGTGGTGGTCGAACCAGCACTCGTGGTCGTAGAGCGTCTCGCCATGGTCGGAGTTGATGACCACGATGGTCTCGTCCAGGATGCCCATCGTCTCCATCGCGGTGAAGATGGCCTGGATGGAGGCGTCCATGTAGGCGACGGCGCCGTCGTACTGGGCGATGACGTAGTCCTTGTCCGCGATGCCCGGCGGCATCCATGCGGCGAAGAAGTCGCAGAAGGGCTTGAAGGTCATCACCGGGTCCATGGACTTGTTGGCCGGGTCGCACTCGTCGCCGTGGTAGAAGGCGCGCTCATAGGGCGCCGGCGGCAGGTAGGGCGCGTGCGGGTCCATGTGGCGCAGGAGCATCATGAAGGGCTTGTCGTCGGCGGCCAGGCGCTCCATCTCGGGGATCGCCACGGCGTTCAGGTTCTCGGCCTTGGGGCTGCGGCCTTCGTTCCAGCTACCCCAGCCGGCGAACTCCAGGTACTTGTCGAAGCCGCGCGAGGCCGGGTTGCCGCCGAAGCCGACGCAGGTGGTGTTGTATCCGGCCTCCTTGCAGATTTCGGCCAGGGTCTTCACTCCGTCGCGGATGCCGCCCTGGTGGCGCAGCGCAACGATCTGCGTGCCGAAGCAGTCCATGCCGGTGAGCATGGAGCCGTAGCCGCTGGTGGTGGGGATGTGCGCGCTGAAGGTGTTCTCGAAGACTGCGCCCTCTTCGGCGAAGACGTCCATATGCGGCGTGGTGAAGCGCGGATAGCCGTAGAGGCTCATGTGATCGGCCCGCAGCGAGTCGATCCCGATGACGAGGATGTTGGGCTTGCGGCCCGAGCCTGATGAAGCCATGCGGTAGTTCTCCCTATGGTGCGCCGAGCCGGCGGGCCCGGCCGCGTTGGTGGCGGATATGCGGCGGGCCAAAGTTCGCCACGGAGGCCCCGCATACCTCCCCGGTTGGTGAGGGGCTGAAGGGGTGAACGGGTGAGGGGGTGAGGGGATGCGCCGGGCGTCCGTGCCGGTCCGTGTTCGTCCGTGCCGGAGGTACGATACCGGCGGGAGGGCGCCATGCGGGACGAGGCAGGCAGCGGCTCGGGCGGTGCGCGGCAGCCGAAGGCGCGGCCCATCGCCTGGCGCGCGGCCGAAGGGCTCCTTCAGCGCGCTGCGGCCGACGGCTGTGTTGCCGATGCCGACCTGCAGGCCGTCCTTGCGCTGCTCCTCCGGCCGAACGGCTGGCGCTACCGGGCCCGCGCGCGCCTCATCCAGCAGCTGACGCGCCTGCAGTTGAGCGCCGAGCAGCGGCGGACGGTGGCCGCGGCCGTGCTGCGGATTGCCGCCGAGGACGCCCATGCCGACCAGGCGGGGCGGTTCGCGCGGTGGGCGCTGCTCTCGGCGGCGGTGTCGCTGCTTCTGGTTCTCTACTTCGACTTCTCGTATGCCAACCGGCTGCTCGACTGGCTCTACGCGTTGGCCACCGGGCTGCTGGGCGCCGTGCCCATGGCCGTGATCGTGGCGCCCGTGGCCGAGCGGTCCGAGGCGGTTCGCCGTGCCGCCGTGCGTGCCGCGGCCATCGACGCCGTCGGCATGGTCCCCTCGCCCGAGGCCGCGCCGATGGTGGCGGCCGCCTGCCGGCAACGGGGCATCACCGGCCGCGTCGCCCGCAGGTCGCTCCCGACGGTCCTGGCGACGCTCCGCACCGAGCACTATCGGCCCGGCGAAGGCCGCCTGACGCCCGACCTCTGCCGCCTCCTGCCGGGCGCCGACGCCGGCCTGCAGCGCGACATCCTGCGCGCGCTGGAACGGGTCGGCGACGGACGCGGGGTCGAGGCCGTGGAGGCCTTCGTGGCGCGCACCCACTCCGACCCTCTGGCCGCCCGCGCCCGCGAGGTGGCGGCCCTCCTCCGCCAGAGGCGCGCACACGAGCGCCAGTCCACCACGCTCCTCCGCCCGACCGAAGCCCCCAACGACCCCGCCGCGATCCTGCTCCGCCCCGCGCCGTCGGGAGGCGCGAACGCCGAGGCCGAGCTGCTGGTCCGTCCCAGCGCCGCGCCGGAGGAGTGAGGAGGTGAGGTCTCCCGTGTTAGCCAAGGTATCCCCCGCGCACGCAGGACTCATTGGCCCCTGCGCCGAACCTCCGTTGGCCCGCCGCGGGCACAGGAGGTCGCCTTGAACGTCTCTGCCCGTTCCATCCTCGCGTTTGCCGCCCTGGCCGCACTGCCTGTCGGCTGCCGCGCCGCCGACGACATCGTCGTCTGGCAGCGGTCGGCCTCGGAGACGGTGCTGTACGATGCGCGGCCGGAGCTGGGCATCGGAATGCACGCCTTCACGCCGCAGCAGGTCGCCTTGCTGAAGCCGCTGGGCATCCGCTTCGTGCGGCTCACGCTCTACTGGAACCAGATGGAGCCCGCCGCCGAGGGGCAGTACGCGCCGGACTATTTGAAGGCGTGGGACGGCCACGTGCGCCTCGCCGGTGAGCAGGGCGTCGAGCTGGTGGCCGTGGTCCACGCGCCGCCGCCCGGCCTCGACTGGGCGCACAAGGAGCAGGCCTACGAGCGCTTCGCCCGTTTCATGGCGGCCATGGCCAAGCGTTACCCGTCGGTGCGCTACTGGGAGCTCTTCAATGAGATGGACGGCGCCTTCACGGACCTCTTCGGCGCCAACGAGAAGGGTCTCGGGATGCTGGAGCGCGGCAAGCTCTACGCCCGCATGCTGAAGCTGGCATACCCGGCCATTCGGACGGCCAACCCCAGCGCGTGGGTGCTCACCGGAGGCATGACCGACTTCCAGGAGTTCCCGCGCGGCATCTACGAAGGCGGCGGCAAGGAGTACTTCGACATCCTCGCCATCCACACCTACGGCGTTCCCGTGACCTGGTCGTTCATTGACCGCGGTAAGACCGTCCGCGAGATCATGCGATCCTACGGCGACGGCGATAAGCCGCTCTGGAACACGGAGTTCGGGATCGACGGAGGCAACGTCATCGCCGCATGGGGCTACCCGCACGCCGAGAAGCCGCCACGCGACGACGCCCAGGTGCTGGACCAGACGCAACTCGACCAGTGGCGCGAGTGCATCGAGTGGAACGCAAGGAACCGGCTCTACCAGAAGATCCTGCCCTACCAGCTCGCCGCAGGCAACGAACGCGACGACGCGGAGGGCAAGATCAAGGAGCGCATCAAGCTGCCCGCCGGCCGAACGATCGATGACTACGGCTTCGGCATCCTGCGGGCCGACGGCAAAGCGCCGCGCCCCACCTACGACTGGATTGCCCGTACGCAGCCAAACGCCGCTATCCGGGCCAGGCCGAAGCTGAAGTCCGACGTCACGTTCAATCCCATCTTCGGGGCGCTACCGGCCGGCGCGGCCCCGGTCCAGTGGCACAGCCAGGCGACCATCAAAGGCGCCGAGGTGGACAGCCGCGCTCCCACCCGGCTGGCTCCGGCGCGGTAGGACGGGCGCGCAAATCCGGCGTGATGCTAAGGAAATCCGCGAGGAGGCCGCCCAAACCACTGGACAAGACGCGCTTTCGCGGCTAGACTATAGAATGACGTATCAGCAGGCGTCAGCGCCGACGCCTCTGCACTGGGGCAGCGGTGACAGCTACGAGCCTTGCGCTCGATGATGTCGCATCGCTACCGCTCTTCGCCCCGTGGCGCACAAGGGTCCAAGCGACCCATTACACTCCAGAGGAGAGTACTCAATGTCCCACAAGAGGTCGGGTTTCACCCTGATCGAACTGCTGGTCGTGATCGCCATCATCGCGATCCTGGCCGCGATCCTCTTCCCTGTCTTCGCGCAGGCTCGCGAGAAGGCCCGCTCGGTCGTCTGCCTCTCCAACACGAAGCAGATCGGTACCGCAGTCCAGATGTACGCCCAGGACTACGAAGAGACCATTGTTCCGTGGATCACCTGCGGCGCCAGCCTCGGCTGCGGCACGCCGACCCAGGCCGAGCGCCTCTGGACCGGCAAGCTCCAGCCGTACATCAAGAACGGCGGCCAGCCCGGCCCCACCGGCATGTTCAAGGACCCCGGCTACTCCGACGCCAAGCTCTTTGAGGCGGCCGACAGCGTTGAGTGCGACGGCCCCGGCGGCCTGGCCCCCTACTTCCCGGCCACAGCCCGCTATGCCGACTACGGCTTCGCCTGGCATCAGGCCGCCATGGTCGGTTCCGGCACCCAGGTTGACCCCTACTGGCAGTATCCCGGTTCCTACTCCTACCCGGCCGCCTACGGTCCCGTGACCCGCGCCCTGCCTGAGATCAAGCGCCCGGCCGAGACCGCCATCGTTACCGACGGTATCACCAACGTCGGCGGCGGCTACTTCATCATCACCTTCGGCTGCGAGGCCGCGGCGATGCACACCGGCGGCGGCAACCACACCTTTGTGGACGGCCACTCCAAGTGGCTTGCCCGCAACTCCGAGCGCTACCTGGCCCAGACCGCCAGCGGCGCCTGGTTCAAGCGGTACTTCACGTTCCCGCTGGAGTAGGCATCTCTCATGCCATCGGACATCCGGCGGAAGCTCAGTCTGAGGGTGGCGTTGCCGCTCTGTCTCCTGGCCTGCTGCCTGGCCGGTCTGGCCGGCTGCGGCAAGGAGAAGCCCGAGCCGACGGTGCCCGGCTACTACGAGGGACCGATCAAGTCGAAGAACGAGGTGGCTCCAGGGCCGGGCGGCGCCGAGGCGAAGCCGGGCGCGAAGGGCGCATCAGTAGGCGAGTAGGTTGAGTGCCGGTTCGCCGCGCATCGTACGCACAAGGATGTGCCAGGGGTGCGCGGCGGGTCGGATACGGAACGGGATGCCATGCGATTGCAGCGTAACCACTTCATCTTGTTGGGCGCACTGATCGTCCTCGCCGTGGTTTTAGCGATAACCATGCGTCCGGGCAAGAAGGTGCAAGCCACTCCGTCCCAGTCGGGTTACTATTCGGGGCCCATGCGCAACAAGAACAACCCATCAATGTACACCACCGAAGATGGCAAGGTGGTCCCCCCGCCTTCCGGCGCCTCCACGTCGTCGGAGTGGTCCGAGTCGACCGTGACCAAGTCAGGGGCGATCAAGACCAACTAGCCTCCGCCACTCCGGTTCAGTTGCAGCAAAGGCGCCCTCCGTTCAACCCGGCGGGCGCCTTCGTTTTGCCTGCTCCTTACGCTACCGTGCGCCGCGCATGGCCGCTCGGGACTGGTCAATGTCCGGCGGCCGGACGCCCTCGGGTCGGCTCCTCCGCGGCGGCCTGGGCTGGGCGACCTCGGCGACCGGCTCGGCGCCGCCGACGCGGATCGCCGCGAACCGCTCCTGGAGAGCCACGCGCTCAGGACCGCGGCGGCGGGCGGGCTTGTTGGCGGCGTATGCGGGACGCGGAGCCTGTTCGCGCGGCGCACCCCAGTTCTCGAGGCTACCGGAGGGCGTATGCTCCTCCATGCCGTCCACGCGTACGCGTGGCAGCCGCTTGTTCACCAGCTTCTCAATCTGCTGCAGGAAGGGGATCTCCTCGCCGCAGACCAGCGAGATGGCCGCGCCTTGCGTCCCGGCCCGGCCTGTGCGGCCGATGCGGTGGACATAGTCCTCGGCGACGTTGGGCAGGTCGAAGTTTATGACATGCGGCAACTGGTCGATGTCCAGCCCACGCGCCGCGATGTCGGTGGCCACCAGCACACGCGCCCTGCCCGCCTTGAAGTCGCTCAGGGAGCGGATGCGCTGGTTCTGGCTGAGGCTACCGTGGATCGGCACGGCATTGATGCCGGAGTGGTCCAGGTGCTTGGCCAGCTTGTCGGCGCCGTGGCGAGTGCGAACGAAGACCAGGGCGCCCGCCCCGACCTCGTTGCCCAGCAGGTGGACCAGCAGGGCCTTCTTGCCCTCCTTGGTCGCCGGGTAGACGCACTGCTCGACGAGGTCGCTCTCCACGGTCTCCCGAGGGGCTTCCACGGTGGCCGGGTCGCGCAGCAAGCCGGATGCCAGGCCCCGCACCTCGTCGGTGTAGGTCGCGGAGAAGAGGAGGCTCTGGCGCTGGGTCGGCAGGAGCTTGAGGACGCGGCGGATGTCGGGCAGGAAGCCCATGTCGAGCATCCGGTCCGCCTCGTCGAGCACCACAGTCTCCACGGCGCTCAGGTCGACGGAGCGGCGCTCGGAGTGGTCTAGCAGGCGGCCCGGGGTGGCCACCAGGATGTCGACGCCGCGAGCCAGGGCGTCCAGCTGGCTCCGCATTCCCACGCCGCCGTAAACGACGGCGGAGCGCACGGGCAGGAAGCGGCCGTACTCGCGGATGCTCTCTTCCACCTGCGCGGCCAGCTCACGGGTGGGGGTCACGATGAGGGCGCGAATCATGCGGCGTCCGCGGCCGGTGGGAGGTCCGCCGGCGGTGAGCCGCTGCAGGATGGGGAGCACGAAGCCCGCGGTCTTGCCGGTGCCGGTCTGTGCGCCGGCCATCACGTCGCGGCCCTGAAGCACCAGCGGGATGGCCTGAGACTGGATGGGGGTGGGCTCGGTGTAACCGGCCTTGGCGACGGCGCGAAGCAGCTCGGGCCTGAGGCCGAGTTCATCAAACGACATGTTGGGAGAAGTCTCCTGAAGCTGTCCAAGCCCCGCGCAGAGGCGCAGGTCCGGCTTCGGACGCTTCGAGTTGGGTGCAAAGGTCGGGGCTGTCCAATGGGACGCCTCGAGCGAGCTGAGGGCGCAAACCGGGGTGCGACACGAAGCAGCGATGCACGGGGGAGGTACGTCACGTCCATTATGGCACATCTGGTCGGGTATTGCGCGCAGCGCTACAGGCCGTGCTCCGTCCGGGCGATGATGGCCTCCTGCAGGTCGCGCTCCAGCGCCACGAACCGCGCCGAGAAGCCTCCCACCCGGACGATGAGCCCGGCATGGGCCTGCGGGTCGGCCTGTGCGGCGCGGAGGGCGGCGGCATCCACAACGTTCACCTGCAGCTGCTGGCCGCCGAGGCCGAAGTAGCCTGCGAAGAGGGCCGTAGCGCGGTCGATGGAGCCCGGGTCGTCGGGCCGCAGCGAGCTGGGCGAGAGCTTCAGGTTCAGGCAGAACCCGCTGGTCGCCAGCCGTTGGGGCAGGTGGGCGGCGGAACGGAGCAGTGCTGTGGGACCCCCTCGGTCGCGGCCCGGCGCGGCGCCGCAGGAGTCGGCCACGGTCTCGCCGGCGCGTCGGCCGTCGGCCCCGGCGGCCAGGTGCTTGCCGTAGCCCGGCGCGCGGGTGAAGGTGCAGAGCCCGCCGGAGTAGCGGCCGCCGCGCCACGTGGTCAGCGTGTTGAGGCAGTCGAAGTACCAGCGCACCACCTCGGAGGCGAGCGCGTCCACCTCCGGTAGGTCGTTGCCGAAGCGCGGCGCGCAGGTGCGGATGCGCTGCAGCAGGGGCTCGTCGCCGGCCCAGTCGCGGTCCAACGCCTCGACGAGGCCCGAGAGCGAAAGGGCGCGCTCCATGAAGACCAGCCTCTGGATGGCCGCCAGCGCGTCGGCCGTGTTGGCCACGCCCTCGGTCAGGAACTGGCCATGGTTATAGAGCGCCCCGCCCCGCTTCATGTCCTGCCCGCGGCCGACGCAGTCCGCCAGGAAGAGGGAGCGGTAGAGGTGCGGCGCGCTCGCGGCAATCACCTCCTGGAAGAGGTTCGCCCGCCGGGTGAGGAGGCGCGTGGCGTGCTCGATCTGGAGGCGCAGCTGCTCCTTGAGCTCCCCGAGGCTCGCGATGGAGGCCACGGGAGCCGTCTTCGGTCCGACCTGCCGGCCGCTGACGGGGCTCCGGCCTTCGTGCAGGGCCAGCTCCAGGCACTTGGCGAGGTTCAGCTCGCCGTCTTCAAGGCCCATGTGGCTCATGCCCTGGATATCGACTTGCATGCAGCCGTTCATGGCGTAGTTGCGGGCGTGCTCCAGAGGGATGCCCAGGTCGGTGAGGGCGGGGACGAGCGTGTCGTCGTTGTACAGGGCGGGCATGCCGGCGCCCAGCGCGATCACCTCGGTACAGCGCCGCCGCAGGGCCGGATCGGAGCCGGAGAAGAGCCTCACGCTCAGGTTCGGAGCCTCGCGGCAGTGCTTCGCCTGCAGGTCGAGGAAGGCGAACGAGAGGGCATTGGCGGCGTCGCGGCCGTCGGCTGTCTGGCCGCCCAGGCAGACGTTCCAGCTTCGGCACGCCACGAACCTGCCCCAGAGCGCATCCAGCACCGGCATGGCCGAGGCGGCGCGCTGGGCGTCGTCCTTGCCGCGCTCGGCGGCGAGGAACGGATAGAGGAACTGGTCGATGCGGCCGGGCGAATCGGTCTCGTCCAGCACGTGGAGCATCCAGAGGAGCTGCACGGCCTCGCGAATGTCCCGCGCGCCGAGCCGCGAGACGTGGCGGCAGGTGCGGGCGACCTCGGCGTAGTGGCGGACGTCATCGGGGTGGTCGGCTTCCGCGGCCAGGGCCTCGGCGCGGTCGGCGTGGGCGGCGATGAAGTCGCCGATGCCCCGGGCCACGTGCAGGGCGCCGCGCCGCCAGTCCATCTCGGCGTCGTCGGCCCCGCCGGACCGTGCGGCCTCCTCGGCGGCCTCCAGACGCGCCACGAGGGCGCCGATGCCGTTGCGTAGCGGCTCCTCATAGCCCAGGATCGCGTGTCCGCCCCAGCCTCCGCCCCAGCCGAAGGAGGGCTCATCCATGGCCTCCCGCTCTTCCGGCGTGAAGCGCTCTCGGATCGCCTCGGCAAAGCGCGCGCTCGTGGTGCGGGGCGTCCAGAGGGCGATGGCGGCGCGGGCCTCGTCCATCTCGGCGCCCGAGAGGTCGGCCGGTAGCTCGCCCTCGCAGGTGAGCCCGCCGACGCCCATGCGGACGATGGATCTCGAGCCGGGCATGCCCGCCAGGAGGCAATCGCGCACGACCACGGGCGCTCGGGCCCGCCACTCCTCGGCCCAAGCCCAGCCAAGGGCCTCGTCGTGCCGCATGCCCTGAGCCTCGGCCCACGCGTGGGCGCGGGTGAAGGAGAAGACGGCATCGGTCGCGTTCGCCGGCGGCATGGGCGGCCTCCACGGTACGGCGCCTCGCGGGCGCTCACAGCCATTCTACCTGCGGCAGTGGGTGCCTCCACCCGCCGGGCTGCCGCTCGCGCGGCAACGCCCAGGTAGTCGACCAGACCCTCGGCCTGGCGGCCCGGTGAGCCCCTGCACCGAACCTGCCCGCGCCCGCCTTCCCGAGCAGGTATCATCCACCGCACCGCTGCGCGGGCAGGGCCCAGGGAGGGACGAGGCATGACCATTCGACCGCTGGATATGGAGCGCGACCGTATCGCGGCCAGGCGCATCTGGCAGGAGGTGGGCTGGATATCGGCCGCACAGGCCGAGAAGATCGACCCGTACATCGCCGCAGGCAACGCCTGGGTGGCCGAGGTAGGCGGCGAGGCCGAGTGCCTGGTCTGCACTGCGCCCGGCACGATGCGCTACCTCCGGCGGGATCTGCCCGCGTCGTTCGTCACCGGCGTCACCGTGAGCCGCGTGGCGCGCAAGCAGGGGCTCGCCCGCCGCGTGCTGGCGCGGGCGCTGCAGCAGGATGCCGAGCAGGGCGCCGCCGTCTCGCTCCTCGGTATGTTCGAACAGGGCTTCTACAACCGGCTGGGCTACGGCACCGGTTCCTACGTGCACTCGGTAGCGCTGGATGGCTCCATGCTTGACGCCGGCGCAGCCTTTCGCACACCGGTGCGCCTGTCATCGGCCGACGCCGAGCGTATGCATGCCCTGCGCGTGCGCCGCCACCGTGGCCATGGTGGCTGTAGCCTGACGCCGGCAGCCGTCACGACCGGCGAACTCAACGGCGAGGATAACGGCTTCGGCCTGGGCTACACGCGCGACGGCTCCGCTGAGCTGACGCACTTCGTCTGGTGTACCGCCAAGGACGCCGAGTCAGGGCCCTACCGCTGCCTCGTGTGCTTTGAGGAGCCGGCGCAACTGAAGGAGCTACTGGCGCTGCTGGGGTCGCTGGGCGACCAGGTCCGTGTCTTTAAGCTCGCGGAGCCGCCCGGCGTCCAGCTCACCGACCTGGTCCGCAAGCCCATCCGCACGCACCATGTCACGCGGAAGGGTGACTATGAGACCGGCATCCGCGCCTCTGCCTACTGGCAGGCCCGCATCCTGGACCTGCCTCGGTGCGTGGCCGCCATGGGGCCCTCCGGACCCGGCTTCCAGTTCAACCTGGAGCTCACCGACCCGGCTGACGCCTATCTCGAGCCCGAATGCGGTTGGCCGGGGCTGCGCGGCGACTACCGCATTACGCTGGGCCCCGAGTGCGCGTGCGAACCGGGACCCGACGCCGGGCTTCCCACGCTCAGGGCGAGCGTCGGCGCCTTCACCCGGCTCTGGCTCGGCGTCCGGCCCGCCTCGGGCCTCGCAGTGACGGACGACCTCAGCGGCCCTCCGGCGCTGATCGACCTGCTGGACGACGCCCTACGCCTGCCGCCGCCCTCGCCGGACTGGGACTTCTAGCCGGCCAGGACGCACCAGACATGCAGAGGGCCCCGGCAGCGGTCGCCGGGGCCCCAGTGCGGACGGCCTTGCCCTTACTGCGCGTGGAAGGCGCTGTTGATCTGCTCGAAGTGCGCCTTGTCGGCGGGCAGGTCGACGTCGGCGTAGATGGCAGCGGTCGGGCAGACCGGCTCGCAGTTGCCGCAGTCGATGCACGTGTCGGGATTGATGAACATCTGGTTGTAGGTGTTGCCGTCAGCATCGGTGAAGACGCCCTCGACGATGCTGTCGGTCGCACACACCTGGATGCACTCGCCGTCCTTGGTGCAGCCGTCCGTAATCACGTAAGCCATTCTGTAGTCCACCTTTCTGGGTCAGGCATTTGGTTTGTTTGGCGCCTCAACGGGAGAGCCGATGGGCCCTCCCGAGGCTGGTTGTGAAATCTGCCGCCGAACCGGCCGCTAGTCCTGCGGGCCGCGGGCCTGGTCCGAGTTGCGCTTGGCGATGCGGAACGAGAGGGCCATGAGCCCCTGCTCGAGCCGCTGGTTCTCCACGATGATGCCGGCCGGGACATCCAGGTCGATGAGCGCGAAGTTCCAGAAGGCTCGGACGCCGGCATTCACCAACCGGTCCGCCACGGCCTGGGCTTTGTCGGCAGGCAGGGCGAGGCACGCGGATTCGATGCCCTGCTCCTGGATGAAGCGCTCCATGGTCGCGGCGTCCCGCACCGGAATGCCCGCCACGGCGGTACCGATAACCGCCGGGTCGGCGTCGAACAAGGCCACCAGGTCGAAGCCCGCATGGCTCCAGATATCGCTGAGCACCAGGGCCCGCCCCAGGTTGCCGATGCCCACCAGCGCCACAGGCTTGGCGGAGAGGATATCGAGCATGGAGCTGATCAGGATTTCGAGGTCCGCAATACGGTAGCCCTGGCGCGGCTTGCCGAGGATGCGCAGGGCCGACAGGTCCTGTCGCACACGTGAGCCGGTGACGCCTTCTCGCACGGCCAGCTCGTCGCTGGTCACCGTGGCGCGGCCCTCGCTCTTCAGCTTCGTGAGCAGGAGCAGGTAGTTCATGTACCGCTGAAGCGTCTCTCGATGCATCGTTGTCTCCTTCGGTTGGGCCCCGTCGTAGCCGCGACGCTGCTATTATAGTAGATGAGCCGCCGGTCTCGGTACCCGGTTATCGATTCTACGTGCTTCAGCGGCCGGCCGTGCCCCGGATCTGGCTATAGGTCGGCCTTGGGAGGCCCTCAGGGCGCGCCGAGCGCCCCGTCGGCGCGGCGCGGTCCGGCCGCCGGCCAGGAGGTCGCCATGCGCTCGTCGTTTGGGTTGCCCTGCAGCTTTGCCGCCTGTTGCGCCCTCTGGCCCGGCCTGACGCTCGCGGCCCCGGCTCCGTCGGCGCCCGCTCGGCCCGGCGCCCGCCCGTCCGTGGCCTCGCTCATGCCCTCGGGCCGCGACTACGTGCTGCAGTACTGGCACGACGGCTGGCGCGGCCGCTCCGCCGACGGCCGCAAGCTCCGCGTGGTGCAGACCGGCCGGTACGCCATGGCCCTCGACACCGAGCGCATCGCCATCCCGCACCTGGGTCCCGTGCACGCCCCCGCGCCCTACGCCCGAGCGGGATCTGACGGGCTCCCCGGCCTCGGAAAGCTGCCCCCGGCCGCCCTCACGCTGACGCTGGAGGTGGACGGCCGCACGTACCGCTGCACCGGCGCCGAGCCGCCCAGCCTGCACGGCGGCCCGCGCATCGTGGAGGCCGGCCGCTGGCTGCAGCGCTCCGACGTGACGGGTCTCATCTTTAAGGACGACAGCGGCGCCCGTCTGCCCGTGGAGGCGCGGCTGGAGACCATCGCCTGGCCTGATCGCCTGGGCCTGCTGCTGGAGGCCGCGCCCGCACTGGGCGACCTGATCGCCGGGCCCGGCTTCGGCCGCGTGGGCGGCGGCTGGATCTTCGACGGCTCCGGCGCCATCGTCGATGCGGCCGCCCCGGAGCTCGACCCCGCCGCCTTCACGGTGGAGATGTGGGCCTACCTCCCCGACGCGCCGGAGGCCACCAACGCCTACCCCTGGCTCTTCTGCAAGGGCGGCAACGAATGGGTCGACGGCGCGTACGGCCTGGCCGTCATCAACGGCACGCCGACAGCGCGCCTCTGCATCGGCGGCGGGCGCGAGAACGCCTTCGACCTGGAGGCCCGCTACGAGAACGGCGGACGCCTCACCATGCAGCGCGAGCGATGGACGCACCTGGCCATGACCTATGACGGCCGCGACCTGCGCCTCTTCGTCGACGGCCGCCCGGCCGGCTCCATGGCCGTGAACCGCGCCCGCACGCCCCGCGCCGACGGTATCGCCCTGGGCCGCAGGCTGGACAACTCCGGCGACGGCTACCACTTCCGCGGCGCGCTGGACGAGGTGCGCCTCACCGCCCGGGCCCTCACCGCCGCCGAGGTCGCCCAGCGCTTCGCCGGACCCGAGGCCGTACCGGCGGATGCGGCGCAGGTGCGTGAGTGGCGCTTCGATCCCGGCGGCCCGGCCATGGAACGGCGTCCCGTGCGCTCGTGGCGCGGCGCCACCCTGCGCATGGAGCTGCGGACCGGCGGCCGCACGCACGTCGCCCGCCTGGATCCCGGTCCCGGCAAGGAGTGGCGCACCGGCGAGCGGCGGAGCGTCTCCGTGGCGATCGATCCTGCCACGGGCCTGGCCGCCCCGCCCGACCCGGTGCGCGTCGTCGCCTCCGGCATGGGCGGCAAGCCCGCGCTTGCCGCCGAGGCCGATCCCGCCAGAGGCTGGGTGCGGGTGAACCTGGACGACGCCGACCGCAGGGGCTCCGGGAACGACCTGCTGGACCGCGCACGGCTCACGCTCACGAACCCCACCGACCGGCCGCAGCCCGTTCGCCTGCTGCTGGAGAAGACCGATCGCGGCCTGCAGGCGCCCGGCATGTCGCAGGTCACGGGCATTTCGCCCATGCTCCGCGACGCCGACGGCAACCCCACGGGCCTCCACGTGCAGCTGAGCAAGAACTGGCACTCCCAGCCCGGCCGCGACCTGGTCTACCAGGGCGCCTGGCTCCACGCCGCGGCCTTCCTGCGCCTTCCGCCCCGCGCCACCGTGGACCTGGAGGCGACGCTGGCCTATGCGCATTGGGGCGGAGTGCCCGCGGCGTCCCACGCCCAGCTCTGCCTGATCGGCTGGGGGTCCAACCAGGAGTGGAACCAGTCGGCCATCGGCGCCTGGGGCGAGAGCATCTGCTACGAGCCCGACCAGGCCCAGGCCGACTGCCTGATCTGCGACGTGCGGCCCGTGCTGGTGGCCTCGCGCTTCGCCGGGAAACCCGTGCGATGGACCTGGACCGGCAATGTGGGCGGCGGCGACCTGGTCCGCTGGTTCGACCCGAAGGGCCAGCGGCGCTTCCCGGACCGCATGAACTCCGTCGTGCGCCGCGTCGGCCCGAACCTGACCGAGGTGACCTACACCGGTGGCTTCGGGCAGGGCGCCATCCGCCACTCCGTCACCGTGAGCCTCCACCGCACCGACGACCTTGTGCGCGGCGTCTATCGCCTCTCCATGCGCGTGGCGCGGCCGGTGGAGTTCAGCCGCCTCGTCCTCTTCCAGATCGGCGCCGATACCTACAGCTACACGGGCGAGCGGCGCATGGCGACCGGGAACGCGTCGGGCCTGACCCGCGAGTGGGCCACGCAGTGGGGCGGCAACGCCTACCGCACCCAATCCGAGCCGCTGAAGGGGCCTTCCGCGTGGGTGGCCATGCAGGGCTGCGCACCGCGCTCCGACGGCGCCGACTGGCTCGCAGAGGCCAACCGGGGCCTGGTGATCCGCTCGTGGAAGGCGCGTCTGGGAGGGAAGCCCGCCGAGCCCTGGTTCGCCGAGCACGGCATGCGCGTGGGCGGAGCGGATACCTCCACCGCCGACATCCTGCCGCCCCCGGGCGTCACGCGGCTGCTGCCGGGCGACACGGTGGAGGCCCTCTTCGAGCACGTCGTCGTCCCGCAGCGCGCCGAGGACTACTACGGGCCCAACGCCGCGTTCCGGGCCGCGCTGGAGAAGGATCAGGACACCTGGCGAATGATCCACCGTGAAGCCGCGGACAACGCGCTCACCGCGAAGGCCGGCGTCGGCCGGATCGCCTCCGAGTGGCCGCTGAAGGTCGCGGTGAGCGGCAACCGGGCGCAGTTCAGCGTCACGGGCGGGCTCGGCTACGTGCCGATCACCTTCACGGGGCTCTCCGGCTATCGCGACCCCGTGCTGGAGGTGCGCGAGGCGGGCGGCCCATGGAGGCGCGTCGACCAGTCCCTCCACGGCAAGGACTACTGGCAGGCAGACTTCGACGCCGAGGCCCGGACGTGGGAGCTCACCTACACGATCCCCCTCGACACGCCCGGCGACGCACCCCTGCCGAGGGAATTCCGCTTCCGCCAGGGCCGGTGACCCTCCATCCCGTCCGTGGAGGTCCGTGCTGGTCCGCGCCGGCAGGGAAAACGCCCGCCCGCGCCGAATTAGCGCGCATCGCCCATCGGCAAGGAGCCGCCATGACCTCCAAGGAGCGCGTCCTCACCACCTTCGCACGCCGCGAGGCCGACCGCGTGCCCATCGACTACTCGGCCAATCCGGGCATCGACCAGCGGCTCAAGGCCCACTTCGGGCTGGAACCGGGCGACCATGAGGGCCTGCTCGTGCGCCTGGGCGTCGACTTCCGAGGCGTCGGCGCGCCCTACGTCGGCCCGAAGCTGCACGGGGACATCCCCGACCGGCACGTCGATATCTGGGGCATCCACCGGCGCTACATCGAGCACCCCTCGGGCGGCTACTGGGACTACTGCGACTTCCCGCTCCAGTCCGCCACAGAGGAGGAGGTCGCCGCCTGGCCGCTCCCCTCCGCCGACGACTTCGACGTCTCCGGCGTCTACGAGGCCTGCCGCCGCCAGTCGGAGTACGCCATCAACGGCTCGGGCGGCTTCGGCGACATCATCAACGGCAACGGCATGCTCCGGAGCATGGAGCAGACCCTCGTCGACCTGGTCACCGAGGAGCCCGCCGGCCTCCTACTGGCCGACCGCCGCATGGCCATCCAGATGGAGCTGACCGAGCGCATCCTGGAGGCGGCCAAGGGCGGCGTCGACTACATCTACATGGGCGAGGACCTGGGCACCCAGATCGGCCCCATCATCAGCATGAAGACCTTCAAGCGGCAGATCCGCCCCCGCTACGAGAAGTACTGCGCCCTGGCGAAGGCCTACAACGTCCCCGTGATGATGCACTGCTGCGGCTCCAGCAGCTGGGCGTTCGACGACTTCGCCGAGATCGGCATCCACGTGGTGGACACACTCCAGCCCGAGGCCGCCCTCACCGCGCCGGAGTACCTGAAGGCCCGCTACGGCGACAGGCTCGCCTTCCACGGCTGCATCTCCACGGCCGGGCCGGTGGCGAGCGGCACGGTGGACGACGTGGTGGCCGACTGCCGCCGCACACTGGAGATCATGATGCCCGGCGGAGGCTACTGCTACGCGCCCACCCACGCCCTGCAGGACAACTCCCCCACGGAGAACGTGGTAGCCATGTACGAGACGGCGCACAGGTACGGCCGGTATGTGTAGGTGCGGGCCGAACTGGCCGCCGGTTACAGAATGCCCCGCGGCGGTTGGTATTTGTCTGGTACTGCACGCCCCGCGGACCATGCGGCCAGGGCGGCGCTCATGCAGGCAAACCGCCGCCTACCGGCGTACTGGAGTAACCAGACGAGTGAGCCGCTTACCATCTGATCGCTGTCGCCGCCGGTGGGGTCGGACTGCAGCGCCCGCTTCTCCGCTCGTGCCGGTCGCATGACCCGACATCGCGGGCTACCTGCCCCCGAGCATGGCGCCGGGCACGGTCCGGTGGGTCCGAACCAACACTCCAGGGAATGTGGGGGCATCTGCCCTTCAGGTGGTCGCCAAATGCCGTACGACACGCGTCCAGTGCACCGGCGCACTGAAGCGCCCTCGTTCTACCTTGTGCTCAGCGTAGCGCTATGCCTTGGATGCCTTGCCCTGTCGGCTCCCGCCCGTTCCGCGGAACCGATCACAGCAGGCTGCGAAGTAAGCTACCAGCCGTTCTGCATCGTAGACGCCCGCGGCCGCGCGACCGGCTTCTCCGTTGAGCTGATGGATGCCGCGCTCCGAGCCATGGGGCGCGGCGTGACATGGAAGACCGGCCTCTGGGCCGATGTTAAGACCTGGCCCGCCCGGGGCGTCGTGCAGGCGCTGCCCATGGTCGCCCGTACACCGGAGCGGGAGGCGCAGTACGACTTCACCTTCCCCTACATGACACAGCACGGCGCCATTGTCGTGCGCCAGGACGAGAGGGGCTTGCGACAGCTCGCCGACCTGACGGGCCGCGATGTCGCGGTGATGAAGGGGGATATCTCAGAGGAGTTTATGCTCGGCGCAGGCAAGGGCGCCCGGCTGCACTCCCTGCCTACGTTCCCGGAGGCCCTGCGCCGCCTCTCCGGTGGCGAGTTCGATGCCGTGGTGATGCAACGGCTACTGGCGACGAGGCTGATTCGTGAGAGTGGCCTGACCAACCTCCAGATCGCCGACCGCCCGCTGGAGGGCTTCAAGCAGGTCTTCTGCTTCGCCGTGAAGGAGGGCGACCGCAACACGCTGGCGCTCCTGAACGAGGGCCTCTCGCTCGTCATCGCCGACGGCACGTACGCCCACCTGCACGCCAAGTGGTTTGCCGCCATGGAGCTACCCATGCGGCGACGGCTGGTGATCGGCGGCGACAGCAGCTTCCCTCCCTACGAGTTCCTGGATGCGCATGGCCTGCCCGCCGGCCTCAACGTCGACCTGGCCCGCGCCGTCGCCGGAGAGGTCGGGCTTGACATCGAGATCACGCTCGGGCCCTGGGATGCCGTCCGTAAACGGTTGGAGACCGGTGAGGTCGATGCACTGGGAGGCCTGGCCTACTCGCCGGACCGCGCGATGAAGGTGGACTTCGCCCCGCCGCATACCATGCTCAACTACGTCACCGTGGTGCGCCGTGCCGGCGGCGCGCCGCCCGAGACCGCCGCCGGGCTCCGGGGCAGGGGCCTCGTCGTCCAGCGTGGCGATATGAGCCACGACTTGGTTGTGCGCATGGGCCTGGGCTCACGCGCCGTGGCGGTGGGCTCGCAGAGGGAGGCCATGCAGCACGTCGTCGACGGCAAAGCAGACTGCGCCGTCGTGACGCGGCTCGCGGCCCTCGAATGGGAGCGGGCGCATGGGTTGGCGGGCCTCCGCGTCGGGCGCCAACCGATCCTCTCGGTTCCGTACGGTTTCGCCGTGGCCAAGGGGAACGGCGCCTTACTTGCCCAGATCAGCGAGGGCCTCAAGACCCTGGCCGAACGCGGCGAACTGAGGCGCATCCACAATAAGTGGCTGGGCCCTGACGACAGGCTGGATGCGGCGCTGGTGCTCCGCTACGTGGCCATGGTGGCAGGTCCCCTGCTCCTCGTGCTGCTGGGCGCGGTCCTCTGGGTCAGATCGCTCCGACGGCAGGTGGCGCTCCGCACCGCATCGCTGAGCCAGAGCGTGCAGCAGTTTGAACGGCTCATGCAGAACGCGCCGGACGGCATCATCATCCAGACCGAGCATCGGTTCCGGTACGTCAACACGGCGCTATGCAGGCTCCTCGGAGCCAGTGCGCCCGAGGATCTGATCGGACGCCCCGTCATGGAGCGGTTCCATCCGGCATTCCACAGCGTCATCGAAGAGCGCATCCACTCGCTGAACGTTCTGAAGGCCACGGCTCCTCCCATCGCACAGAGGTGGCTGCGGCTCGACGGCGGCGAGGTACCGGTCGAAGTCTCCGGCGTGCCCATCACCTACGAAGGCGCCGACGGCGGGCTGGTCTTCGTACGCGACATCTCAGAGCGTGAGCGGATGGAGGCGCAGCTCCGGCAGGCCCAGAAGATGGAGGCTGTCGGGCGGCTTGCCGGAGGCGTGGCGCACGACTTCAACAACATGCTGGTGGCCGTGCTCAACTACGTGGAGCTGGCCCGCGATGCCGTTGAACCCGGCCACCCGGTCCGGGAGTGCCTCGACGAGATCGAGGGCGTGTCGCAACGCTCCGCCAACCTCACCCGGCAGCTCCTGGCGTTCGCCCGCCGGCAGACCATCGCGCCGACCGTGCTGGACCTGAACGCCGAGATCGGCCGCATGCTCAGGATGCTCCGCAGCCTGATCGGCGAAGACATCGAACTGATCTGGAAGCCGGGTGAGGGGCTCTGGCCCGTCAAGGCCGACCCCTCGCAGGTCGACCAGGTCCTCGCCAACGTCAGCGTGAACGCCCGCGACGCCATGCGCGGACCCGGCACGCTGACGGTTGAGACCGCCAACGTCACGATCGATGCCGCCACGGCATCGCAGCACGACGACGCGCTGCCGGGCGACTACGTGGCCCTGGCCCTGACAGACACCGGTCAGGGTATGGACGCCGAGGCGCTTGAGCATATCTTTGAGCCGTTCTACACGACCAAGGGGGTCGGCGAAGGCACGGGCCTAGGGCTGGCCACCGTTTTCGGGATCATGCAGCAGAACGGCGGCTTCGTGGAGGTCTCCAGTGCGGTGGGCCGTGGGACGACACTGACGATGTACTTCCCGCGAGAGATCGATGCGCGAGCCGATGCCGCCTCGCCGGCGCCCGTTGCCGAGCGGCCGGGCGGAGGCGAGACGATCCTGCTGGTGGAGGACGAGCGGGCCATCCTCGTCTCCACGACACGGCTGCTCGAACGGCTCGGCTACCGCGTCCGGGCGGCCGGAGGGCCGGACGAAGCCCTGGCGGTCGCCCGGGAGCCGGGGACTCGGGTTAACTTGCTGCTCACCGACGTGGTTATGCCGGAGATGACCGGCCCGGAACTCGCCGCCCGCCTGCTGGAACTGAAGCCCGGCATCAAGTGCATCTACATGTCCGGGTACACCGCCAACGTCATCGCACAGCATGGCGTCCTCGACGAGGGTGTACGGTTCCTGCCGAAGCCCTTCACGCGGGATGACCTGGCCGGCGCCGTTCGCGCCGCGCTGGACGACGAGCCGCACCCGTAACGCTGCCGGCGGCCTCGCTGCTGTAGCCCGACCCGCGCCACGGTCCTGCCGGACGCCCGTAGGGGCCCTGCCGCACGCCCACCTCCGCGCCCCGGCCCTCAAGACCTCCACGCCCGATCCTCATTGCGTTTCAGGCGCCTGCGCTCCGCCTTCAAGTCGAGAGAAGGGCTTGCGCTCCTCTTCCAAACGTGATATCCTACGACCGGCAGGCGGACTAACGGCCGAACGGCTGCCATGGGCCGCCACCTGGATGGTACGGTTGCCATTAGCGGGCGGCCCCTCCGCGTTGAGGAGGCCGGTACTCGGAACTAACAGGAGTGTAACATGTTCAATCACTCGCTCCAGCGCCGGCGCGCGTTCGCACGCCCCCTTGCGCTCCTCGCCTGTACCGTCGCGGCAACCACCGCGGCAGCCGCCCCCGCCGCGCGCCCACAGCGCGCTTCGGTCCCGAACCTGCCGCTGACGTTTGAGAAGAACACCGGGCATTGGCCCAGGGAGGTGCAGTTCGTCGCCCGCTCCGGCGGCGGCACGCTCTTCCTGACGAAGCGCGAGGCCGTGCTCGATCTGCGCGGCAAGGGCAGGTCCGCGGCGCTCCGGCTGAAGCTGGCCGGATCGAACCCCGCCGCGGTGGTGACCGGACTGGATAAGCAGTCCAGCATCGTGAACTACTTCCTCGGCAATGACCCGAAGCAGTGGTGTGTGAACGTCCCCACCTACTCCCGTGTCAAGCTGGCCGGCGTCTACCCCGGCGTCGATCTCGTCTATTACGGCGCGGGGAAGTCGCGCGCGCTGGAGTATGACTTCGTGGTGAAGCCCGGCGCCGACCCGTCGCGCATCCGCATGGCGGTCTCCGGCGCGAAGTCGCTCCGCACGGTGGGCGGCCGGCTCATCGCCTCCACGGCCTGCGGCGACGTGACGCTGAACCGGCCCTACGCCTACCAGACCGTGGCCGGCGTCCGCCGTCAGGTCGCCTGCTCCTTCACGCTGGAGCGCAACACGGTGGCCTTCCAGGTGGCGCGTTACGATGCGTCACGGCCGCTGGTCGTGGATCCGGTGCTCACCTACAGCACGCTGCTGGGTGACACCGGCCTGGACTATGGTTACGGCATTGCCGTGGACACCGTCGGTGCGGCCTACGTGACCGGCGCCACGGCTTCGGCCGCCTACCCGACCACCGCCGGCGCCTACGACACGACCCAAAACCTCAATGAGGATGTCTTCGTCACCAAACTCGATGCCTCCGGTTCGGGCTTGGTCTACAGCACCTTTATAGGAGGCTCGGGCGCCGACTACTGCTCCGGCATCGCCATCGATAGCGACGGCGCGGCCTACATGACAGGTTACACCCCTTCGTCCGACTTCCCGACCACCGCAGGCGCGTATGACACGATCTACAACACGAACACAGACGCCTTCGTCGCCAAGCTGAATGCCACAGGCGCGACGCTGGTCTACAGCACGTTCCTCGGCGGCGCGGGCGCGGACTCCGGCAACGGCATCGCCATCGACGGCTCCCGGGCGGCCTACGTCGTGGGCAGCACGGCTTCGGCCGCCTTCCCGGTCACGGCGGGCGCCTACGACACCACCCAGAGCGGCACCGACGGGTTCGTAAGCAAGCTGAATGCCGACGGAACCGCGCTGGTCTACAGCACCTTCCTGGGCAGCGCAGGTACTGATCAGGCTCGCGCCATCGCCCTGGACGGCGATGGGGCTGCCTATGTCACCGGCAGCACGGACAACTACGAGTTTCCGACCACGTCAGGCGCATACAACACGAGCATCGGAGGAGGCACTGATGCCTTTGTCACCAAGCTGATTGCCAACGGAACCGCGCTGGTCTACAGCACCTTCCTGGGCGGCGAGCTGAACGACAACGGCTACGGTATCTGCGTGGACAGTTCCGGTGCGGCCTATGTCACCGGCAACACGGGTTCGACAGGCTACCCGACGACGCCGGGCGCCATTGATACGACGCAGAACGGCGCCAGCGATGTCTTCGTGACCAAGCTGAACGCCGCGGGCACGGGGCTGGGTTACAGCACCTTCCTGGGGTCCAGCAGCTACGACTACGGCTACGCCATAGCCGTCGACAGCGCCGGCGCGGCCTACGTCACCGGCAACACGTACAGGGGCGACTTCCCTAAGACGTCGGGCGCCTACGACACCGTGCATAACGGGAACGCTGATGCCTTTGTCTCCAAGGTCGACGCCTCAGGCGCCGCCCTGGCTTACAGCACCTTCCTGGGCGGCGCATCGAACGATACTGGCCAGGGCATCGCCCTCGATAGCACGAGCGCCGTCTACGTCACGGGCCACACGTTCTCGACCGCCTATCCGACCACCGTGGGCGCCTACGATACGTCGTACAGCAGCACCGGCGATGTCTTTGTTAGCAAGCTGACCCTGCCGGCCGCCACCACACTGTCTGTCTCCAGTGTCACCGGCCAGGTCGGCGAGCGCGTCTACATCACCGCCACGCTCACCTCGGGCGGCAGCGGCGTGTCGGGCGCGACGGTCAGGTTCACGATGCCCGGCGGCGCCACCATCGACCGGCTGACGGATGCCGCCGGCATCGCCGACTACTACTGGGATATCCCGGCGGGTCAGGCCGGCGCAACCATCGGGGCGGCCTTTGCGGGCAATGCGAGCTACCAGCTCTCGAGCGGCTCCGGCGCGCTGACGGTCACCGTGGCCTCCAAGGTCACGGTGCTGCCCGCGACAGGCACGGCGGGGCAGTCCACCGGCATCGTGGCGTACCTGTGGGACGGCAAGTCGATGTCCGGCCTCACGGGCAAGCAGCTGACGCTGAAGATCGACGGCGGCGCGGCCTCCAACTTCCCGGCCCTCACGTCCGGGACCTACGGCAAGACCACGTACACCTACGCCATTCCCGCGGCCATGGCGGGAGGAGCGCACAGCACCACGGTGGACTGGGCAGGCGGCGGCGGCTACCCGGCCTCGCAGGGCACCGGCACGCTGAACGTAACAGCGCTGGCCAACACCTACGTCTGGGTCCACAGCCACGGCGCCTCGCAGAACGTGGCCACCAAGCTGACCTGCTACCTGTATGACTATCGGCGCAACGGCGACCTGATCCCGGTCTCCGGTAAGTCCATCAGCTTCAGCGTGGCCGGCACCACGGTGGGCACGGCCACCACGGACAACTCCGGCAAGGCATTCCGGAACCACACTCCCGCATCGGCCGGAGCCCTGACGCAGACCATGTCCTTCGCCGGTGACGCGGCCTACGCCGCCGCAAGCAACACCGGCACGCTCACCGTCGCTCCGTAGCGCGACGGCCGCACCCACCGCAGCCGCATCGCACAGCGCCCCCGGAGGCTTTGGCTTCCGGGGGCGCTGTGGCGTTTGGGTCGGACGTGTCAGACGGTTCGGACACGTCGGCCGAGCCAGGCTAGAAGGTTTTCGGCGCCGCCTCGGGCCTGGACTCGGCGGGCGCCGCGCTCGGCCGGCCGGGTATGGGCGTCACGGCGGATCCCTCGGCCATGGGGGTCTCGCGGGAGTTGGCCCGTGGCGGCTCCGGCGGACCGTAGGTCTCGTTCTTCTTGTCGGTGCATCCGGCCAGCGCCATGACTGCCGGCAGAACGCACCAAACGGCTCGCCGCCATGCGCTTCCTCGTCTCATGCGTCTCTCCTTCCTTGTCGTGCGTCGCGGGTACGGGAGGTCCGGCGATCGCAGCGTCTGCGACGGTTGGGTCCGCCGCAGGCGCTCCGGTCGCCGGTCAGGGGTTCCTCCCGCTGCGCCTCACCTCCGCTTCAGGGGCCGGCAGGGGGTTACGCCGGCAGCGGCGCGAGGCGCCCTCGCATCTACGGCTGGTAGTCCGGGCGGAACAGCCAGCGGTGGCATCCGTTCCACCAGGTGCTGAAGCCGCCCGAGGCGTTGAGGACGTCGCCGGTCTCGGTGTTGGTGGTCGAGAAGGGGTCCATGTTCGGGTCGGCCTTGAGCGGCCGCCACTTCGAGTGACCGTCGGCGAAGGTGAAGTTGTCGCCGCTGCCGTGGACCCATGAGTTGTACTTGGGCATGCCGGCGTAGAGGCGCAGCGCGTCGCGATAGCCGTTGGTGGTAGCCGCGGCGCACCCGGCGGCGCTACGCGGTTGGTAGACGCAGGGCTGCGTGGCGTCGGGACAGGTCAGCGTTGGGTTCACGTTGGCGTATCCCAGCGGCCCGCTCTTCAGGAACCCGGTCCAGACCATGATCACATCGGCCTGTTGCGGGATGCCCGGCTGTGGGTAGCTGCCCAGGTCGCCGTTGAAGATGCCGGAGATCCGGTGCGGCGTCCTGACGGTGGGGGTGGCATTGAGCGACCAGGGCATGGTGCTCGGGCACTCCAGCACGCCGACGTTCTTCATGTACGACTGGATCGCGTTGGCCCAGATGCACTGGCCCAGGCCGGCCGATCCCCCGCGGATGTCGTAGGGCGTCGACCAGAAGTAGGTGGCTCCCCAGCCGATGCCGGGGATGTTGAGCAGGCCCTGAGGCATCAACTCGTCGTAGTCCTGCGAGTACATCAGGATGGCGAGGCCGTGCTGCTTCATGTTGGAGAGGCAGGAGGCCTGCCGGGCCTTCTCCCGGGCCTGTGCGAAGACCGGGAAGAGGATGGCCGCCAGTATCGCGATGATGGCGATAACTACCAGCAGCTCGATGAGGGTGAACCCACGTCTCTGATCAGCGCGCATGGTGCGCCGCTCCTTTCTGGTGTGCGGGAGGCCTGCGCGGCCTCCTTGCAAGCGGGTCGGGCCCTGCCCGGGCGTGACGGCGGCGTTGACGGAATAGGCCGATCTGCGTGAACTTCCCGCCGATGGCCCTTCCCGGCGCAACGTCACGCCCGGTTGGTCCGTCGAATGTCCGTAATGCCGGGGTTAGTCGATGACGCGGCGAGCCATGGTCGGTGATGACAGGCGCGCCTCGGCTACCGGCTCAGGCATCATCAGCTCAGCCTCGCGGCGGGCAGCTTCACGGGCGTGGATGCGGGCATAGATGCGTGCCGAGATCGGGCTGGGTGATGTCTCCATGGGCAGGTGCGATGTGTCGTTGGCGCGGGCCACGCCCACCGCGTAGATGCCGATGTAGGCCGCGACGGCGGCGTTGGCCGCGAGCCGGACCGTGCGGGGATGGACCCGCCATGCCCACTCGAGGATGCCCAGGGCCATCCCCAGTGCGCCGAGCTTGACGGCCGCCAGCGCCCACGGGCTGTGGGCGAGGAGCCGCGCCATGAAGGGGTTGGCCTCCGCCGCGCCGCAGCGGCCGACCAACCAGAGTGTCGCTGCCAGGTCGGCAATGCCGAGGGCAGCAAGAGCGACGGTCTGTCGATGCAGTTTCACCTTGGTCGCCTCCGAGGAGTTGAGATGAACCCAGTATCCGCCGTGGCCGTAACGGCGCCGATGACATTGCGAGCCGACTTGCGTGACATGCACGCGCGCCGCGGCGTCACGCATCGCACGCTCCGGTTCAGCTTCTTCGGGGCCTTCGCCGGGGAGCTGGACGGCGCGGCCATGCCCCGGCTCCGCTCCCGCAAGGGGGTCTGGCTGCTGGCGCTACTGGCGCTGCGGAACGGCCGGGAGGTCTCACGCGAGTGGCTCACCACCATGCTCTGGCCCGACGCCACCGAGGCGGCCGGGTCCGTGAGCCTGCGGCAGAGCCTGGCCGACCTGCGCCGGGCGCTGGGGCCGCACGCGGAGAGGATCGAGGCGCCGTCGCCGCGTTCGCTCCGCGTGGACCTTTCCGCGGAAGAGGCCGACCTGGTGGCCTTCGACCAGGCCGTCCGGCGGACCGATCCCGAGGCGGCGGCAGTCGCGGCGGCGGCCTACTCCGGCCCGCTGCTGGAGGGATGCACCGAGGAGTGGGTGGGGCAGGAGCGGGACGTCCGGGAGCAGGCCTACCTCGACGCCCTGCAGCGCCTGGCCGACCACTGCGCCGAGGTCGGCGACCTGCCCGGCAGCATCGCCTACCTCCGCCGTATGGCCGGCGCCGACCCGCTCAGCGAGACCGCGCGACGGGCGCTCATGCAGGCGCTGGCTCGGGGCGGCGACTACGCGGGCGCGCTGGCGGCCTACCGCGACCTGCGGATCCTGCTGCGCCGGGAGATGAACTCGGACCCCGCGCCGGAGACCGTGGACCTGTTCGAGGCCGTGCGGCTGGAGGCGCGGACCCGGGCCTCGGCGCGCCCGGCCCTGATCCTTGAGCTTGAGCCGCCCCTGGCCGCCACGGGCCGGTTGCCCGCGCCGCTCACCCAGCTCATCGGCCGCGAGGCGGAGGCGCGCCGGGTGGCCGTGGCGCTGGAGGAGGCGAGGCTCGTCACGCTGGCCGGTCCCGGCGGCGTGGGGAAGACCCGACTGGCGCTGCACGTGGCCCGCGAGCTGGGCTCGGCCTTCCCCGACGGCGTCTGGCTGGTGGACCTGAGCGCCATCGCTCCCAGCGGCCAGGTCTGCCGGGCCGCCGCGGCCGCGCTGGGGCTGGCGGAGACGCCCGGCGAGCCCTGCCTCGACGCGCTGAAGCGCATCCTGGGCCCGCGCCGCCTGCTCATGGTGCTGGACAACTGCGAGCACGTCCACGATCAGGCGGGCCGGATGGCGGCGCTGCTCCTCACCAGCTGCCCGGACCTGCGGCTTCTGGCCACGTCGCGGCAGCCGCTGAGCGTGGTGGGCGAGAGCGTCTACCAGCTGCCGGCGCTGGCCATGCCTCCCGACGGCGGGGCGCCGGAGCCGTTCACGGCGGCCGGCCTGATGGAGTACCCTGCGGTCCGGCTCTTCGTCGAGCGCGCGCGGGGCGTCCGATCGGACTTCGCCCTGACGGAGAAGAGCGCGCCGGCCGTGGCGGCCATCGTGCGGCGGCTGGACGGCAACCCGCTGGCGCTGGAGCTGGCCGCCGCCCGGGTTCGGGCCATGCCGGTGGAGCAGATCGCCCAGCGGCTGGGCGACGCCTTCCACCTTCTGGTCTCCAACTCGCCCGGCGCGCCGCAGAGGCACCAGGCCCTGGGCGCCGCCATCGGCTGGAGCCACGATACGCTCACCACGGGCGAGCGGGCGCTCTTCCGACGCCTGGCTGTCTTCGGCGGCGGCTGGACGCTGCCAGCGGCAGAGGAGGTCTGCGCGCTCGACGAGGGCGATCCCGAGATCGAGGAGACGCCCATTGTCGACCTGCTGAGCGCGCTGGTAGACAAGTCGATGGTCGTATTTGATCCGAGCAGTGGCGAGGAGGGCAGGTACCGCATGCTGGAGACCGTCCGCCAGTATGCCGTGGAGCGCCTGGCCGAGAGCGGGGAGGAGGACGCGGCCCGGAGGCGGCACCTCTGCTTCTACGCCGCCGCGGCCCACCGCACCTCGGCCGACGACCAGGGGAGCCGCCGCGAGTGGATCGAGGCCATGGACGGCGAGCGGGACAACCTGCGCGGCGCGCTGGACTATGCCGAGGCGCGCGGCCTGGCGGACGAGGCCCTGTCGCTCTCGAGCGACCTGGTCGTCTACTGGTGGGCGCGGCGGGCCGCCGGCGAGGGAGCGATCCGGCTGAACCGGGCGCTTGCGCTGGCCGAGGGCCAGGCGCCGTCCGACCTGCGCGTGGCGGCTATGCTCCGATCAGCGGAGTTCGCGTGGCTCGCCGGCGACGCGGCCGAGACCGACCGGCTCAGCACCCAGGGCCTGAGCATGGCGGAGGAGCTGGGCAACGCGGCGCACAGGGCGTGGGCCCAGGTCCTGCGCGGGCACACCGAGCTGGAGCGCGGGGCCGCCGACGCCGCGGACGAGCAGTACGGGTCCGCGCGGGCCTACTTCCAGTCCGTCGGCGATGAAGGGCAGGTGGCCGCCACGGACCTCTACGCCGGCGAGGCCGCGCGCCTTCGCGGCGACCTGGAGAGGGCGCGCAGCGACTACGAGGCCGGCAGGGGCCGGGCCCTGGCCGCCGGGCAGCGCCGCGTGGCCGCCCTCTGCGCCCACAACCTGGGAGCCATGGCCCTGGACCGGCAGGAGACCGGCGAGGCGCTGCGCCTGCTCCGGCACGCGCTCGCCGAGATCCTGAACACGCCGAACACCAACATGGTGCCCATGATGCTCCCCACCTTCGCCGGGGCGGCCCTGGCCCTGGGCGATCCGGCGGCGGCTGTGCGGCTGCTGGCCGCATCCGTCGCGCTCCACATACAGAACGGGACGGTGCCGCAAGCGGCCGACAGGGCCCAGCACGCGCAGATATGCGCCGGCGCCGAGGCCGCCTGTGCCGCGCTGGGGCTGGAGGCGGACCGCGAAGCCGGCCGAGGCATGACCTTCGACGAGGCCGTGGCCCTGGCCCTGGCCCTGCACCCGAACGGCCAAAACGATCTCTGCGCTTGACGCCGTCCCGAACTACGGGGGATGCCTCGTTCCTCGGGATGGCGCCGGCGGCGCCGCTACTCCATCGTCGCCTCCAGCGCCTCGCCCTTGGCCAGCTGGATGACGTAGTCGGCGCCGGCTCGGGTGACGCCGGGGCGGCTCCAGCGCGGCGTTCGGCCCGCGAAGGCGTCGCGGAGGCGCACCGGGCCCGTGCCGCCGGCCACCACCTTCAGCCAGACGGTCCTGCCACCCCGGCGCCTGGCGGAGACGCGGTGGCCTCCCTCGGCGCGGAGGTCGCTGAACGAGGCGTCGGTCCATTCGGCGGGCGTGGCCGGGAAGAGGCGGATCACCTCGGAGCCGCGCTTGCCGGGCGTGGGGCTCCAGCTCTGGAGCAGCATCTCCTGCAGCGCCTGCATGGCCACGAAGTTGCCTTCGAGCGTGAAGGGGCGGTAGGTGAAGCTGCTGTAGCCGCTCCTCGTCTGGTCGCCATTGGCGTGGAAGCCGTTGCGCAGGACGAAGGCCTTGGTGAAGACCCGCAGCAGGCGGAGCGCCTCGTCGGCGCGGCCGGCGCGGGCCTGGAGGGCGCTCATCCAGCCGAAGCTGTAGCCGCACCACTGCGAGGTGCCGAGCCGCGCCCACTGAGCCAGGGAGGCGTCGATGCGGCGGCGGTCGGTCTCGTCGCCCTCCACGGTGATCAGGTTGAACGGGTAGAGGCCGATCAGGTTTGAGAGGTGCCGGTGGCTTTCGGCCAGGGGCTGCACCGGGTCGATGAGCAGCTCACCGCGCGCGTCGGCATGGAAGTCGCCCAGCGCGGCGGCGGACTTCAGCCACTCGGCGGCCTCGGCGGGCTTGCCCCGGGCGTCGGCCATCTCCGCCACGGCGAGGAACTGCATCTTCAGGCTCATCAGGTCGTAGTTGCTGTTCGGCCGCACCCAGGCCTCGGCGCTGTTGCCGTGGATCTCCGGCGAAGAGGAGAGCGGCAGCGCGAGGACGCCCCGGGCGTCGGGCTTCAGGAGCGAACGCACGCAGCGCGCGGCATCGAGGCACCAGGGGTAGGCCCGGTCGCGAAGGAAGGCGGGGCTGCCCGTGTAGCGCCAATGCAGGTAGAAGATGTGCGCGTTCCAGCTCGTCATCGTGGGCGACATGCTGTACTGGCCCCACCCGCCCAGCGGCTGCCCTGCCAGCGACATGACGCCCGGCGTGGCGAGCCCCTCGACGCCGTAGAAGCTCCGTGCGAAGTCGCGGAAGGTCGGGCGGAGCTTCCAGAGCAGGTCCAGGTAGGAGAGCCCCTGCTCGAAGTGGCCCGCGGCCTGGTACGAGATGTAGGTCATCTGCGTGTTCAGGTCGTTGTGGTAGTCGCCCTTCCAGGGCGGCAGGCCCCCGGTGTCGGCGGTCCAGACGCCCTGCAGCGGGATGGGCGGCGCACCCCGGCGAGATCCGGCGCCCAGCAGGTAGCGCGAGAGCAGGTACTGGCGGCGCACGGCGGCATCGGGCACGTCCACGGCGCTGGCGGCCCAGAAGCGCTGCCACCAGGCCGCGTGGGCGGCCATGAGCCCGGCGCGGCCCCGGCGGAAGGCGTCAGCGCAGCGCTTGCGGGCGATGGCGAGGGGGTCGGGGCCGTCCGTCGTAGCTGCCACCGTGACGGCCAGGAGCGAACCGCCCTGCACGGGCTTCGTCTCGACGTAGACGCAGTAGCGCAGGCCCTGGGCGGCCTCCTGCACGTACCAGCGCGCGCCGCCCGAGGCGCCCGTGACGGCCTCGGGGTAGCCCAGGCGATCCACCGAGCCGCCGCTGCTGGGACCGGCGTCGGCCCCGGCGGCGCGGCGCAGCACCTGCAGCGGCGTGAAGAGGGCGACGGCCGGCGCGGGACCCGGGACATGGAGGAGGATGACGGGCTGCGTGGCGGAGGCGAAGGCGGAGACGCGGCGGCCGTCGGCCAGGTCGGCGAAGGCCTCGGCGCGGGCGAGGCGGAGCCGGAAGCGCTCCACGCGGGCGCCCCCTCCCAGGTCCAGCTCCACGCGCCCGGCGGGCAGCTTGGTGGGGCTCACTCCGTTGTAGGGGCTGTCCCACCAGCCGTTCACCGTGGCGGCGTCGCCGGCGTCAATGCGCTTCTTGCCCTCGGCCCAGGTCTGCTTCTTCCACCAGTTCGGGTCGCCTGCGGGGCGCTCGTCCCAGAGGTCGCCGCGGTCCAGCGAGAGGCGCAGCGTGCCGCCGCCGCCCCAGAGCAGCCCGCCCATCAGGCCGTTGCCCATGGGCACGGCCTCGTCCCAGGTGTCGATGGGAGCCTGCAGCGTCAGGTCGTCAGTGGCGGGCGGCGGCGCGGCGCCGGCGGCGGCCAGGGCCGGCAGCGCCTGCAGCAGGCAAGCACAGGCAAGGAGCGCCAGGGGAAGAAGCAGCCTCACGGGTCACCTCCATGCGCGGCGGCTGGTTGCGGCGCCGCGCCGATGCCCGCAGGTTCGCCGGGGAGGCGCCGATCACCTGCCGCGCGGAGCCGCTTTGCCCGGAGCCGGCCCCATCTTGCCGAGGACCCACTCCAGCGCCTGCGGCAGCGCATGGAGCGGCGTCTCATGGTCGCCCTGGGGCTGCTCGTCGTAGCGGAAGCCGGCGCGGCCGGCCATCGCCTTCGCCAGCAGGCGGCTCCAGGTGACCGGGATGACGGCATCCAGCGCACCGTGGCAGACATAGACCGGCATGCGCAACGCGGCGGCCCGGCGGATGGGAGAGCGGGCGGCATAGACCCGCGGGATCTCGCGCGGCTCGCCGGCATACGCGGCGCGGATGGCCTGGCCGATCTCGCGGCAGATGGGCGGCTCGGCCGTGGCGCACCAGGCGACGTAGGCGCCGATGTCGGAGGCAGGGCAGAGCGCGATGACGCCGTCCGCGTCCTCGGGGTGGACGGCGGCGTAGGCGAGCACGCTGGAGCCGCCCATGCTCCCGCCCACGAGCAGGAAGCGGCGTGCGCCGCGCTTCTCGCGCATCCAACGGAGGAGGGCGTGGAGGTCGGCGGCGGCCTCGGGCGACATCCAGGGGTTGCCGCGCAGGTTGGGGGTCAGGATGCCCAGCCCGCGCGCCCGGAAGGCGGGGAGCCAGAGGTCGCGGATGTCGGGCCGGGTGTAGAGCTGGTCGCCGGTGGAGCCGTGGCCGTGGAGGTTCACCACCCAGTCGGCGCCGCGCGTGGGCGGCAGCAGCAGGGCCCAGTCGGGCGTGCCGTCGACGCCGATGGTGTCGAGCCGCCGGACGCCGCCGGGCAGCCCGGCTCCGGCGGGCTTCTCTCCGGGCGCGCGGAAGCCGGGCGCGGGTATCGGAAGCGGAGCCGCGGCGACGCGGGCGTAGGCCTGGCGCAGGAGCGGCATGACGGCGTTCGGCGTTACCGTGTCGGCCTCGAAGGCGAAGTGGGCGTGGGTGTAGTCGAGCCCTGCGAGGCGGCATCCGAGGACCACGTCGGCCAGGTGGCCCGGGTTGTTCGCGGCGCCGGCGAACCCGGCGTTTTCGCCCCACATGGGCGGCGCGGAGGCGCCTCGGGCATCGAGGTAGGCGCGCAGGCGGCGGACCTCGGGCTCGTTCTCGCAGCCGGTGTACTGCAGGTCGCTGCCGGTGCGGGCGGCGAGGTCCATGAGGAAGAAGGAGTCGGCCATCATCTGGACCGCGTCACCGCCACGGCCCGTGCGGACGGCCTCCTGCCACTGCTCCGGCGTGTAGGCGGCACCCGGCACGTAGATGAGCGTCCGCGCGCGGGGGAACTCCTTCTTAAGGGAGGCCACCTGCCAGGCGCAGAAGCTCCGCTTGCTGTCGCGGTACCAGGTGAGCAGGTCGTGCCACATGGCGCCCGGCCGCTCGCCGGGGCGAGGCGGCGCCACGGCGTCCCAGGCGGCGTAGGCCGTGCCCCAGGCCCGGTTGGCGTCGGCCAGGACCGGGTACCTGCGCTGCATGGCCCTGCGGAAGTCGGCCCGGGCGTGGATGTCGTAGCACCACATCGTCTGGGCGCGGACGTGCTCGCCCAGCGTCCAGGGCACCGGGTAGATCGCCTCGCCGGCTGGCCCCAGGGCGGGGATGACGAAGTCCACGCGGTCGGCCAGGCCCATGTCGGCCAGCGCCCTGCGAATGCCGCGGACCTTGTCGGTCATCAGCGCCTGCAGGCCGGGGTACCAGTAGCTGAGCGTGTTGAGGCTCACCTGCCCGTTCTCATCGGTGATCAGGGCGTCGGGATGCTGCTGCACGAACCACTGCGGCGGGCCCATGAGCGCGCCGACGATCAGCTTCACGCGGAAGCCGTGCTCCCGCACGAGGCCCAGGTAGGTCCGGAACGGCGCCGGGTCCCAGACGCCGGGCGAGGTCTCCAACTGCCGCCAGTCCAGCTCCACGCGGAGCGTATCGACGCCGATCTCGCGGTAGATGCGGAACCGGGCGGCGATCTTCTCGGCCGGCTGGAAGTACCAGCCCTGCGGGTCGGTCATGCAGCATCGCCCCGGCGCGGCGGCGGCGGGCAGGGCGGCGAGGAGCATTAGGAGCAGGCAGGCGGTGCGCATTGAACCCTCCGGGCGCGGCGAGTGCAACCGCGCAGAGCCATAGTACCGGCCCGTGGGCCAAGATGCACCAGGCCGCGGCTCTCATCGACGACCCCGTCAGCAACGTCGGCAACGTCAACACCCGACCTTGTTGACAGGGTTGACGGCGTTGTCGATGGCGGCGGGCTGCTCAGGCAGGGAACCACGGCCCGGACCGCGAACCTTTCGCCGGAGGAGCCCACCATGATGGCAAGGCGCGATCTGGCGAAGGTTGCGGCCGCGGCGGCGGCTGTGGCGCTGATGAACGAACCCGAGGCCGAGGCGGCCGCGAAGCCCGCGCCCGGCGGCCTCTGCCTGAACGAGGACGACAGCCACTACTTCGGCACGCGGGCCGGGCAGAAGCTGGACGCCGAAACCGTGGCGTCCTGGGTGGACCAGTACGCCGACACGCAGGTGCGCGAGCTGATGCTCTGCCCCAACTGCATGCGGACGAGCTACGGCAGCAAGGTGTGGGACCCCATCTGGCGCGGCTACGACCCCGCCGGACCGGACGACCAGCCGCTCCTCGCCAGCACGCCTGCCGACGGCCGAAAGGGCGCGCGCGACTGGATCCATACCGCGTGGAAGCTCAATCAGGATGGCATCGACCCCTACGCGCTCTGGATCGCCCGGGCGCGCAAACGCGGGATGGCTCCCTGGATCACCATGCGGATGAACGACGTGCACTGCGTCGACGACGAGCGATCCTACATCCACAGCGAGTTCTGGCGGAGCCGGCCCGAGCTTCGGCGCGTACCCTACCGCTTCGGCGAGTGGGTGGACCGGGCCTTCGACTACGGGCACAAGGAGGTCCGCGACTACCACCTGGCGCTGGTGCGCGAGCTGATCGACCGGTACGACTTCGACGGGCTGGAGCTGGACTGGATGCGCTTCGGCTTCCACCTGCGGCCGGGCCGGGAGCTGGAGGACGCGCCGCTCCTCACCGAGTTCACCGCCACCGTTCGCAAGTGGCTCGACGCCAAGGGGCGCCGCACGGGCCGGCGCATCCGGCTGGGCGCGCGCGTGCCGTCGCGTCCGCAGACGGCGCTGAACCTGGGGCTCGACGCGGCCGAGTGGGCCCGGCGCGGGCTGGTCGACATGCTGGTCATCACGCCCTTCTGGGCCAGTTGCGAGACCGACATGCCGGTGGAGGTCTGGCGCGCCCTACTGCGCGGAACGCGGGTGACGCTGGCCGCCGGGCTGGAGATCCTGCTGCGCCCCTATCCCGGCTACGGCGTGAACCAGACGAACTCGCTGGAGACCGTGCGCGGCGCGGCGGCGTCGCTGCTGGACCGGGGCGCCGACCGGATTTACCTGTTCAACTATATGGACTCGCAGACGGCGATGGACGACCTGGCCAACTACCCGGCGCTCCTGCGCGAGTGCGGCGACCTCGCCACACTGACAGGCAAGCCCCGGCGGCATGTGGTGACCTACGCCGACACCTGGGCGCCCGGCGAGCCGCACGGCAGCGCCCTGCCGCTGGAGGTGGGTCCGGGGCGCTGGGCGGCCCTCCGCATCGAGACCGGCCCGAAGCCGCAGGGGCACGCCGCGGAGGTGGCGCTGGGCATCGAGGGCGGCGCCGCCGGGATCGCCCAGTGGCAGGTGCGGCTCAACGGCGCCCGGCTGGAGCACGCCGGTCCACTGCCGGCACGCAAGCCCGGCCCGGCCGCTCCGCTCCACGGGTGGCGCGTGCCGGCCGACGTGCTGCAGCGGGGCCACAACCTCGTCGAGGTGCAGGCCACCGAGGCGGGGCGGATCGCGTGGGCGGAGGTTGCGGTCAGTTGAAAGTCGAAAGGGACAACTCGCAAGGGACGGCGGCGCGTGTAGTCGCGGGGAGGGTGAGGATGATGCAGGTGGTTTGGGTGGTGGCGGCGCTGGCGCTGGTGGCTTCGGTCTGTTGCGTGGCGGATGACCGGTCGGCTTCGCCGCGTCCTGCTACCGCCGAGGAGATGCAGTGGTGGCGCGACGCCAAGCTGGGGCTCTTCATCCATTGGGGACCGGCCAGCGTGCGGGGCGTGGAGATCAGCTGGGCGCGGATCGGCCACCCCTTCGACCACCACGGCCATGAGACGGTGCCCGCCGGCGAGTACGACCAGCTCTACAAGCGGTTCGACCCGGAGAAGCTGGACGCCGACAAGTGGATGCGGATGGCCAAGCAGGCCGGGTGCAAGTACGTAGTCTTCATCACCAAGCACCACGACGGCTTCTGCCTCTGGCCCAGCAAGCTGACCGACTACAACATCACCAACACGCCCTACAAGCGCGATATCTGCCGCCAGATCGCCGACGCCGCCCACAAGCATGGCCTGAAGCTGGGCTGGTACTACTCGACGCGCGACTGGACCCATCCCGACTACCTGCAGGGCGACAACAGCCGCTACAACGACTACTACCACGGCCAGATCGAGGAGTTGCTGAGCAACTACGGCAAGGTCGACATCCTCTGGTTCGACCACGTCTGCGGCAACTGGGGCGCCTACCGCTTCCGGGAGCTGTTCAGCATGATCTACCGGCTGCAGCCGCACATCCTGGTCAACAACCGCGCCGCCCGGTTCGTCTTCCCGACCAAGGACCAGCCTGCGGCGGGCCTGCTCGACTTCGTGAACGGCGACTACGAGACCCCGGAGCAGCAGATCGGCGCCTACCACATTGACCGCGCGTGGGAGTCCTGCATGACGATGACCGAGTGCAAGGACGGCGGCGGCTGGTCCTACCGTCCCGACGGGCGCACCCGCGACGCCGCCGAGTGCATCAAGATCCTGGTCAGCACGGTTACCGGCGACGGCAACCTGCTGCTCAACGTGGGCCCCATGCCCACGGGCGAGATCATGCCCGACCAGGTGGAGCATCTGGCCGAGATGGGCGCGTGGATGAAGCAGTACGGCGGCACGCTGTACGGCACGCGCGGCGGACCCATCCCGAACGGGGCCTGGGGAGGCGCCACCCGCAAGGGCGATCGGGTCTGGCTGCACCTCTTCCCCTGGCAGGGCGAGAGCCTGAAGCTGCCCGCGCTTCCCGGCAAGGTAGCCTCCGTCAAGACGCTGACAGGCGGCCAGGCCACAGTGACGCAGGCCGCCGACGGCACGGTGGTCACGCTTGCGGCGAAGGACCGCCACGCGGTCGACACCATCGTGGAGTTGCGAATGGAGCGGTAGGAAGGTTGGAAGGGTACTATGCTGGTGTCCTGCAGACCCGAGGAGGGATGTAGTGGCTGGATCATTGTTCAGTGCAAAGGCATATTACACAGCCGCCAATGAGCACCTTGGTCTCTCACTGCGGCTTGTCAACTCCGGTGAGCACCTCGCTGCGCACTACTTCGCCGGGGTGGCGGCGGAGGCTGTGTTGCGTGCCCACGTGGTGCGCATCGGGCACGCATTCACCAGCAACCATAGCATCTGGTATCTCGCGGGGCTAGCAGGCCTCACCAGTGATGGTCGCCGTGATGGTACGGATGACCTTCAGGCCGCACTGATCGAGATCGAGACGCGTTGGCGGGCCAACCACCGCTACCTGCCGCGCGAAGGTCTCCTTGCATACCTGAACTCGACAGGCCTCGATTGGCGCGTTCGAGGTGACCGGGTCAAGTACAGCGCCACTCGAATGGTGGATATGGCCGGCACGGTTGTCGCAGAAGGGGCCCGCAAATGGAGCAAGTCGAACAACACGTTCGCGAGAGCATAGCGCGTCGTTTTCCCGGCGCCGAGATACATGTGGGGTGGGACCCCGACATGGAGAAGGTTGCCGGGTATGTGCTGTGGTCGGGGTTCGAGCGCAAGAAGTTCATCACACGCCAGAAGCTGCTCTTTGGCGCTCTACGCAAGGACCTCGGGGACGAAGCCCAGCACGTGTCCATCATCTTCGCCCATACGCCCAACGAGTACGAGGTGATGAGCGCCTGCTAGCTGCCACGCCTTCGAGTGCAGCTGCCGCAGCCCGTGCCCTGCCATGGAAGGAGTGCCGGCGATGTGGTTCCTCACGTCATGTGTGGCTCTGATGGCTGCGGGGCTTCTGCTCGCGGAGGCCGGGGCCGCGCCTCCTCCTCGCACGCTCTACGTCTCGCCGGTCGGGCGCGATAGCTGGTCGGGCACGCTTCCGGCCGCCAACCGGGCCCGCACCGACGGCCCCTTCGCCACGCTGGAGCGCGCCCGCGACGCCATACGACAGGCCCGGGCGCATGGCTCGGCCGGCGCGGCCACGGTTCTGCTGCGCGGCGGCGTCTACCGGCCGGCGCGGCCCTTCGTGCTGCGCCCCGGCGACTCCGGCACGGAGCGCTCGCCGGTGACCTACGCCGGCTACCCCGGCGAGGAGCCCGTCCTCAGCGGCGGGGTGCCGATCACCGGTTGGCGGCGCATGCCGGATGGGCTATGGAGCGCTCCCGCGCCCGCCGCGGCGGCCAAGCGCGGCATCCGGCAGCTGTTCGTCAACGGCGCCCGCCGGGAGCGCGCGAGGTGGCCCGCCAAGGGCTGGTTCACCGTGGCCGGGGCCGCCGACCACAAGACCACCAACTGGGCCGCGTCGCTGGGCGGGAGGCCGGATGACGAGGTCGCCCGCCGTTCGTTCCGGTTCCGTCCGGGCGACATCCGGGCCGACTGGGCGGGCGCCGACAACGTGGAGGTGGTCGTGCTCCAGTTCTGGATGGCGGCTCGCCTGCGCATCCATGCCGTGGACGAGGCCTCGTCCACCGTGCTCTTCACCGGCGGCAGTTGGCGGCCCCTCACCTGGTCGTTCGGCTACACCATCGACAACGCGCCGCAGGGCCTCGTCACGCCCGGAGCCTGGCGATGGGATGCGGCCACACGTACGGTGCTCTACCACCCCATGCCGGGCGAGGAGCCGGACACGGCCGAGGTGGTGGCTCCGCTGACCGACGAGTTGGTGCGGATCGAAGGCCGGCCGAACGGACCCGAGCGGGTCCACGACGTCACCTTCCGGGGCATCACGCTGAAGCACACCGGGTGGCCGCTGCCTGCGGAGGGGTACGCGTTCACGCAGGCCGAGCTCGGAGCCCCATCGGCGGTGACCGCCGTGGGAGCGCAGCGTTGCCGGTTCGAGCGGTGCAAGGCGCAGCACCTGGGCGGCTGGGCCATCGACCTCGGCCGGGGCTGCCGCGACAACAGCATCGTGGGCTGCGACATCCGCGACGTGGGCGCCGGCTGCGTGAAGGTGGGCGAGGCCGCCGATCCCAAGCTCGACGCGGCGGAGGCCTGCGGCACGCTAATCTCCGACAACCGCCTGGCGGACGGATGCCGGGTCTACCTGGGCGCTCCGGCCATCTGGGTGGGGCAGAGCGGGCGCAACCGAATCTGCCACAACGAGATCACCGGGCAGTTCATGTGGGCGGTGTCGCTTGGGTGGAACTGGGCCTACTTCCCGCTGAACCGGTCACGCGACAACATCGTGGAGCGCAACTTCATCCACGACCTCGGCACCGGCACGCTGGGCACGCACGGGGCGCTCTATTGCCTGGGCATCTCGCCGGGCACCGTGCTGCGCGGCAACCTGATCCGGGGCGTCCACGCCACCGAGGCCTGGGGCGCCGGCGAGGGGATCATCCTCGACAACGGATGCTCCGGCATCCTGGTCGAGGACAACGTGGTGGTCGATGCCGTCTCCGGCGGCTGGGGATGCAACTTCAACTGTTACGGAAACATCATTCAGAATAACATATTCATCAATGGGACGCGGTATCAGCTCACTCGCTACGGCGACGCGCCGGACGGGCCGCCGCCGCCCAACGGCGAGGTCTTCGCCCGGAACATCGTGGTATGGCGCGACGGCCCGCTCTTCAACGAGAAGGACTGGTGGTCATTCGCCACGCTCTGGAACTGCAACCTCTACTGGCGGACCGACGGCGATCCGGTCCGCTTCATGCGCTACAGCTTCGACGAATGGAAGGCCAAAGGGCTGGACCGCGACTCGCTGATCGCGGACCCGCTCTTCGTGGCGCCGGAGAAGGGCGACTACAGGCTCAAGGCGGGTTCGCCGGCGCTGACGTTGGGCTTCCGGCCCATCGACCTCCGCGGCGTCGGCCCCAGGAAGCCCGGCAAGGCCGCTACTCCGTAACCACCGTCTCGGCCAGCAGGGGGGTGCCCAGGTGGACCACCGCCTTACCGGGCACCTCCATGGCAAACGCCCAATGGTTCTCGAAGCGGCCCGGCCGGTGGGTCGCGTAGGGCAGGCGGAGCTTCACGCTGCCGCCGGGAGGAACCGGAGGGCCGGCGGGCAGGTCGATGCGGCTCTCCTTCGCCGCGTCCCACTGCCGCGTGAGGGCCAGGTGGAGCCGGTAGGCTTGCGCGGCCGTGTCCCAGGCCTGGGAGCCCGTGTTGCGTATCGTGATCTCCAGTTCGGCCTGCTCGCCGAGGCGCATTCGGGCCGGCGCCGACGCCGTGACCTCCGCGTCCCAGAGCCGGGGCTTCGAGATCGCCTTGGCGTTGTCCTCATTGGACGGTCGGCTCCGGCGGCCGCGTGCGTCCAGCGCGACCACGTGGTACCAGTAGGCGTGGTCGCGCAGGGGCGGCGTGTCCAGGACCATCGTGGCACGGGTGGTGGCGACGGCGGTGGCCTTGGCGCCGAAGGCATCCGCCCGCATGAGCACGTACCGGTCGGCGACGCCGCCTTCGGGCGCGAACCACTGGACGCGGATGCGCCCCACCTCGCGGTGCGCCACCAGCTTGCGCGGCGCCTGGAGCTCCACGGCGCGGACCACGGCGACCGTCGCAGGTCCGAATGCGCGTCCCTTGGCGTGGGCCAGCCGCAACAGGTGCGCGGTCTGCCCGGCGCAGGCGGCTCGGGGCAGGCGCAGCAGGTCCGCCGTCGATGCGCCGGGGACCAGGTCGTCGCGAAGCGTCCAGAGCGTGCGTCCGCCGATGCGGATATCCACGCAGCCCGCCGTCCATGCGGCCGTGCCCGTGTTCGTCACCGTGGCCGCCACCGAGGCGATCTCACCGACGCCGCACTCGGCCGGCGCGTCTGGCAGCGCGATGGCTCCGTCGATGGCCGGCCGCGCGCGCACGATGCGGACGGTGGTGAAAGGCGCCCCGGTGCTGACCGGCAGCCGCAGCGAAGAGGCCGCGACGACCGGGGTCCGCCTCACGGGCCCCGGCGTCTCCGCACCGGTCCGGTAGTCGATGCCGGCTCCCTGCGTCCGCACCTCCAGCGGCGTTCCGGCGACCCAGCCGGTGGCGGCGAGATCCAGCAGGACCGTCGTGGGACCGGGCTGGTCTAGCTGCACCAGCGCCACCGCCTCATCGCGGCATCGCAGGTAGGTTGCCAGCAGGCCCGGCGCCTTGGCCCTGGGTTCGGCCGCGAACCGCGCAGGCAGCCGCACGGCCTCAGCTCCGGGCGGCGACGCCTGCGCCCAGAAGCGGTAGACCGACCAGATCGGATGGTAGGGGTCGGCCTGGGCCGAGGTCCATCCGGGCCGCAGGTCGATGACGGCGCCGTCGTCGGTCTCGCTGCCGAAGACGATGTTGGTGCCGGGCACCTTGTGCTTGGCCGGCCAGATGTCCCACCAGTCCTGGTACTTGCGGAGGCCCCAGCGCCATACCCATCCGCCGCCGGGGGCGAACTCCGACGCCCAGAACATGAACTTCGAGCCACCGAGGCCGAAGAACTCGGCCATGGATCGGTTGAAGCGCCACGCCTGCCCCTCCTCGGAGAGCGGCGGCTGGGGATGCGGCGCGGGATCGGGCTTCCACGGCGGAGGCGCGGCCTTGACCTGCCGGCTGTCCAGCGCCCACTGGAAGGAGCTCTCGCCTGATCCCACCTCGACCTGGCGCTGTCCCAGTTCGTCCAGCACCGAACGGATCGAGGTGAAGTAGTCCTTCAGGCCCGCATAGGGGTCCGCGCCGAAGACGTCCGCAAAGTAGTTCATGGGGACGTCGTCATACTTCCCCTTGCAGGCCGTCAGGTTGTCGCGGGTCCAGCGGTCCATCTGGTCGCGGTTGTTCAGCGCGCCGTAGACGTTCATGCCGCCGATGCCGGGCGTGGCGCCGCTGATGCTGATGAACGTGCCCGGATCGGCTCGCTTGAAGGCATCGTAGCCCGTGCGGTAGATCTCCTGCACATGCTTGATATCCATGCCCGGCCAGTAATCGCGCATGTTGGCCTCGCCCTGCAGCAGCCAGAGCGCCACGCGGCCCCGGTAGCGGCGGCCCAGCAGGTCGCAGAGGTGCATCCAGTCGTCGGCGTCCACGGGGCCCAGCACCAGGTTGGTGTCCTTGGGCCAGTCCCTGTCGTTGGTGTAGGGGGTCGACCAGGAGAGGTCGATCTTCACCTTCATGCCGCGCCGGAGGCACTCGTCCACGATGGCGTCCATCTCCGCCATCCCCTTCTCGTCGCCCTTGTAGCGCTCGAACTCGTACCACCAGTGCCAGAAGTCGGCATAGGAGATGCGCTTCAGGTCCTCGGGCATCTTCTCCGTGTAGTCCCAGAAGCTGGGCGCCACGTTGAGTATGCCGGCGCCGGTGGTGTTGCAGTCGGCGCGCTCGTGCAGGAAGTGGATGCCGAGCAGCACGTTGTCATGCGTCATGGCCCCTGAGTGCGGCGGGCCGGACGCCAGGGCGTGGGGCTTCGGGCAGAGCGCGATGGCCATGAGCATCACCTTTGCGATGAGTGAACGAACGGGACGAGACATGGTCGGCCTCCCGCAGAACAGGGCTCGGGCACGAGCGCGCCGCCCTCCCCCGCGTCCTCGGTGGTGTACGAGGGCAACTACGCCGGGGGGCCATCGGCCTCCTGCCTGGGCGCGCGAGTTCCGGATCGCGGCCAGGCATGCAGGGCATCCGCGCCTCGCTGTAGAACTCACTGCCGGCCCGCGCGCGCCTGATCGCGTCCGGGCCGGTAACGAGGTGCGAACCATGCTCAGCCTGGCCCTGCTTGCGGCACTGGAGTGTATGCCCATGTCCCTGCCCGCTTCCGATCCGTTCGCCTCCATCGCGTCGACCACGCGGCAGTGGGCCAGGTCGGCATTCGCCGAGGCGAAGGCTGCGCCCGCCCCGGCTTGTCGGCTCGTCGTCGTCCACGAGGATGTGGCGGGCGATACGCACCTGCGCAGGGGCGCCGGCGGCGGACCCATGCGGCTGGGCGACCGGACGTTCGCCCACGGGATCGGCGTCAACTCGCACAGCGTCCTGCGCGTGGAGCTTGATGCGCCGGCCCGCACGTTCACGGCCCTGATCGGTCTGGACCGCAACGTGGACAACACGGCGGCTTCGGTCCGCTTCCATGTCCAGGTGGCGGGCAAGGACCTCTTCGCCACGCCCGTGATGCGGGCCGGCGAGACGCCTGTGCCGATCGCTGTGCAGATGCACGGCGCCCGATCATTTGATCTCATCGTGGACGACGGCGGCGATGGGCGCGGATGGGACCAGGGCGACTGGGCCGACGCGCGCGTCACGCTTGAGGACGGCCGAAGCGTCTGGCTCGACAGCCTCGCCGGCCGGGCCGCGATGAAGCCGGGGCTGCCGTTCTCGTTCACGTATGGCGGACGGCCCTCCTCCGAACTGATCGGCGGCTGGCGGCGCGAGGTCCGCGTCGTCGCCTCGCCGACCGCCGAGAAGCGGACGGTGGTCCTGACCGATCCCGAGACCGGGCTGGAGGTCACAGCCGAAGCCACGGTCTACCTGGACACGGCCGGCGCCGACTGGACGCTCCACTTCCGCAACACCGGCGCGGCCGACACGCCGATCCTGGAGGAACTCCGGGCCGTCGATGCCTCGGTGCGGCTGGGCCTGGGCGCCGACGTTTCGCTGCACCGGCTACGCGGCAGCGCCCATGGGCCCCTGAGCTGGCAGCCGATCGACGAGAAGGTTGTCTCGGGAGCGACGGCCCGCCTCGTCAGCGCCGACGGCCGCACCGCGGCCGAGGTGGGGCCCTTCTTCACGGTGGACTGGGGAACTGGCGGCGTGGCCACCGCGGTGGGTTGGTCCGGCCAGTGGCAGGCGGCCGTCGAGCGTCCCACGGGCGGCGACCTGCGCGTTTCGGCCGGTATGCAGGGCGTCCATGTGCGCCTCAAGCCCGGCGAGGCGGTCCGTTCGCCGCGCATCCTGCAGGTCTACTACGCCGGGGCCGACATGGAGACGGCGCACAACGCGCTTCGGCGGACGATGCTGGCCCACGTGCTGCCGAGGATCGACGGCACGGTGGTCACGCCGCCGGTCGTCCACCTGAGCACCTCGTTCTACGAGATGAACGCCACCACGGAGCAGAACCTGACGGCGCACCTGCGCTCAGTGGAGGGCCTGGGCTTCGAGGTCTTCTGGCTGGACGCCTACTGGACGCGGGGCGGCTTCCCGGAGGGGATGGGCAACTACGCCCTGCCCCTGAGCAGCGCCGAGCCGCCGGACCGGTTCCCGCATGGCCTGAAGCCCATGGGCCGGGCGGTGCGGCAGGCCGGCATGAAGTTCCTCATGTGGTTCGAGCCGGAGCGCGTGGCGTCGGGCACCATCATCGCCAAGCAGCACCCGGAGTGGGTCCTCTCGCCCGCCGGCGACGGCAGCGGCCTCCTGGACATGGGCAACCCGGCCGCCCGGGAGCATGTCACCCGCTACCTGGCCGAAGCCGTCCGCGAGTACGGCCTGAGCTGGCTCCGGTTCGACTTCAACATCAACCCGCTTCCTTACTGGCGGCACGGCGACCGCACCGATCCGGACCGAGCCGGCCTGACGGAAATACGCTACGTCGAGGGCGTCTACCGCATGTGGGACGACCTGCGCCGCATGTTCCCGCACCTGGCCATCGACAACTGCGCCAGCGGAGGCACCCGGATCGACCTGGAGACCTGCTCCCGATCCATCCCGCTCTGGCGCACGGACGACACCATCGGCCCGCTCTTCGACCTCGACTTCAACGAGGCGGCCATTCGCAACCAGATCATGACCGACGGCCTGAGCCCCTACGTGCCCTACAGCGTCAGCGGCATGATGGGCTCCAGCCCCTACCTGTTCCGCAGCGGCTGCAACGCCGGGATCGCCTTCGCCGAGGATGTGCGCCCGGCCCGCTACCCGAAGGCCGAGCTGAAGCGCGCCATTGCCGAGGCCAAGCGGCTGCGGCGTTACCACGCGGGCGACCTGTACGTCCAGACCGCCACCGATCACGACCCGAGGAACTGGTCGGTCCGGCAGTACGACCTGCCCCAGTCGGGCGAGGGCATGGTGGTCGCCTTCAGGCGGCACCTGTCGCCGTTCTGCGCGTTCGACTGCACGCTCAGGGGGATCGACCCCAAGGCGACCTACGCCGTCCGCCGCTCGGCGGGATACACGCGCGGCAAGGCGGAGACGATGACCGGCGTCCAACTGGCCAAGCTGCAGGTCGCCATCCCGGCGAGGCCCGGATCGGTGGTGGTGGAGTACGCGCGGCTGAAGTAGGCCGAGCCCGCGCGTACCCGATCGGCGTCACCCCCGCTTCAGGGTCACGAGCACGGCAGCCTCGCCGGGGTAGTCCGGCGGCGTGATCTGGAGCGGGGCGCCTGTGGAGGTGCACGTGCGGTCGGTGACGGCGCCCGTCAGCGGCTGGGTCCATCGGACGCGGTACCTGCCCGCAGGCAGCGTGACGGTAAGGCCGCCGCCCGCGCCGCCGCAGATGTAGGCCGCGTACTGGGCGCCGGGCCTGGCCATGGCGAAGGCCTGCGCTGCGCCGTCGGCGGGCTTGAGCCAGGACGTGTCGGGCGCCACGGCGGCGAGGTCCAGCGCGTTCATGAAGCGCAGGAGCGTCGCCATCTGCTTGCGGAAGGCCGGCCCGCCGCTACCGGGCGTGGGCTCCTCCACGACCTCCGTGCCGTCCGGGTGCGCCACGGTGAAGGAGTAGTCCAGGTTGTTGTACATGCCCCCGCCGCTGAGCATGAAGGCCCACCCCTGGCGGCGGTAGGGTTCACCGGCGATGCCCTGGAAGCCCGTCTCGTCGCAGGTGACGATGCGCTTCAGGTCGGCGTTCTCGGCCACGGCCACGGGCGGCGACGTGTAGTGGAAGTTCAGGATCTGCACGTTGGGGTCAGGGTCGGTGACGCGGGCCGAGCCGTTGGCGATGTTCTGGGCGATGAGGTGCTTCCTGGGCAGGCGGCGCTCCTCGTCGGCGATGGCGTCCGATATGCGCCGCTGCCACGCCGCCGTGACGCCGCCGAAGTAGGGCTCGTTGCAGATCTCGAAGAAGAGGTTGTCGTGGCGGTTCATCTCGCGGGTCAGCTTCCGGGCCAGCGCGATCTGCGCCTGCGTCAGGGCCTCCTCCTTCAGCGCGTAGACCTCTTCGCGTCCACAGGTGCCCACGCCGTTCACGTTGTTGGCGGCCTTCATGGGGCTCAGGTTCCACATGCCGTCTCCGTAGAACGGGCAGAAGAAGGTCAGTTCCACGATCACGCCCCGCTTGCCGGCCTCGTTGACGAAGGCGTGCAGGCGCTCGAAGTATGCCGGGTCCCAGCGTGTGAGGTCGAACCTGGCGCCGCCGCCGGCATAGCCCTCGGTGGTTGACCGGGCCCAGGGGCAGATGAGCTTGCCGGGCGCGGGCGCCAGCGTGTTGTGGCGGATGCCGAAGTCGGCCGGGCTCTCGCAGTAGACGCCGGAGAAGATGCGCGTGTAGTTGAGCCCATCGGCCCTCAGGGCGGCGAGGTAGGTCCGGGCGTCCATCTCCAGGTTCAGCACGCCGCCATAGTGCTCGGCCGAGGTGACCAGCACGGTCGGCTTGCCCTTGTAGGTGAAGACGCGCGGGTTGGCCGGGTGCTGGGCGATAGGCCCGGAAGCCGCCGCCGCCAGTGCGGCCATGGATGCGATGAGCATGGATGTAACCTTTCCGTTGAGATGCAGCCTCGGGGCCTCGCCGGAAACGCGGCCCCCGCAGTGTGTAGTTACGCCTCAAGGCTCCGACCTCCTGCAAGGCCGAGGATCGGGTTGCGGAACGTGCTCCGGGGGTGCTATATCTGTTCATGCTGTACCGGTAGAGTCCACCATGGCGGGAGAGCGGTCCCTTGGCGAAGCACGGAATACCCGGTGGCCCTTGTCTGTTGTTCGTTGACTACGAGAATGTCCAGACCCTCGACCTGGCGGCTCTGCCGGGCGACTGGCGGGTACGGGTGTTCGTTGGAAGCGCCCAGAAGAGCATCTCAATCACGACGGTGCTGGCAGCGCAGGCGTTGGGGCCGCGCCTTGAGTGGGTGCGAAGCGTCGATGGCGGCCCGAACGCCCTGGACTTCATCATCACGTACAGCCTTGGCGCCGAACTCGCCAGGTCGCCGGGCACGCCGTGCGTCGTCCTATCCAAGGACCGGGGCTATGACGCGCTCCTGAGCTACCTCAAGGCGCAGGGGCACACCTGTCGGCGGGTGAACAGCCAACTGGAGCTAGCCCCGCCGGCAGCCGCGGCGAACGTGCCCGACCTCAAGCGCATCACCGACAGCCTCGTCAAGGCCGGCAAGGCGCGTCCGCAGAAGAAGGAGACCCTGGCGAAGCACATCGCCAACGTACTGCAGAAGCCGTTCAACGGCCCGGAGGTCCAGACGCTGATCGACATCCTCTTCCGCGATGGCTTTGTCAGCGAAACCGCCGGGCGGCTGTCGTACAGCCTGTAGTCGCCAGGCTCCGTGGTGCGGCGCCCTGCCACGAACCGACAGCAGGGCGCGTTCGGTCCCCTCCGATGCACCATTGACGGCGGCAGGCCGCCTGTGCTAGTATTAGGTCGATCGGTCAGATCGGGGGCTCAATGGGTCCCGACGGCCGGTTCATCCAGTCTTGCCGGCATGGAGGGCACACGGCATGGGCGACGAGGCGTTCGATAGGCGTGAGTTTCTCGGGAAGGCGGCCAGGGTGTCGGCGTTGCTCGCCGCGGCGCCGGCGCTTGGGCTCGACGCGGCGGCGGCTCCCAGGGGGCCGCGGATCTCCTACTACAAGGACGGCCGGATCCACGTGACCGAGGTCGGCAAGCCGGAGGGTGCGCCCGTTACGACCGGGCACTGGGACTTCAAGCCGTCATGGTCGAAGACCGGCAACAGGCTCGTCTTCTTCCGAAGGCTGAAAGACGATCCCGATGTGGCGAAGTGGATCACCCAGGTCTGCGTCATCGGCATCGGCGGCGATGGGTTCCACGCATTGACGGATGGAACACGCACGGAGTTCAACCCCACCTGGACGCGCGACGGGAGGAACACACCTGTCTGGAACCGGAGGAACCCGGTGACGGGGACCTACCAGATCATGCAGGGCGCCGTGGGCGGCAAGCCCGGCGAGGAGGTCGCCCTCACCGACGAGCGCCGCCATGCCTGGGTCTACTCGAGCCTCAGGGACGGTCGCCTTCTGGTTTCGTGCGACCACCCGCAGCAGGGGTACCGGTACTTCCTCATGGCGCGCAAGCCGGGCGGCGCGCACTCCTACGAGCCCATCGACTGCGACCTCGCTCGGAAGGGCCTGCTGGATCGGGTGAGCGTATCGCCGGACGAGACGCAGGTCTGCTTCGAGTTCCAGAACGGTTTCGAGTACAAGGACCCGGGCCGCACGCTCTACGTCGCGGGCTTTGACGCCGGGAAGCGGACCATCACAGGACCTCGGCCCATCGCCAACGAGGAGGGCAAGCCCTACTGGATCGCCTACCCGCGCTGGATCGATGGAGGAACGGCGATCGTCTACCACTCGCACGAGACGGGCATCGGCCGCCTCCACGCCTACACGCTGCGCGACGGCTCGACCAGGCAGGTCTCCACCGCGCCGGGCTCGGACTACCGGTACCCGCACGGGGAGGCCGCGCCGTGCTGACCCATCGATGGAAGCAGAGCGTATGAGCGCAGGTCTGGGTCGCCGGGAACTCCTGGCAGGCACGGTGGGCGCCGCCGTCGCGGGCAGCATGGCCCTTGCGGCGGGCTGCAGCAGTGAAGGGGCCGACAGGGGCGAAGGGGCCGCCAACGGTAAGGCATTGCCGCCGCTCCCCGCGCGCAAGCTCGGCAAGACCGGGCTGAAGCTCCCCATCCTCGGGTATGGCGGCGCGGCGTTGCCGAGCACCTGGGGAAATCCGCTCTCCATCGAGGAGCGCGTCCTCCTGGTGCGCTATGCCTACGACAGGGGCATCCGGTACTTTGACACCGCCGTGAACTATATGGAAAGCCAGCCCATCATCGGCGAGGCTCTAAGGGACCGTCGCAAGGATGTCTGCCTCGTCACCAAGGTGGAGTGCACCGAGCCGGGCGAGGTCCGCCGGTCCGTCGAGCGCTCGCTGAAGGAGCTTCAGACGGACCACGTGGAGATCCTCGTGATGCACGGAACGCCGGGCATCGAGCAGATGAGCGTGCGGCAGGCGATGGCGGTCCACGCCGAACTGGTGAAGCTCCGCGACGAGAAGGTCATACGGTTCATCGGGATGTCGGCTCACGGCTACTTCGACAAGGCGCTGACCCTCATCAACACCGGCGGGTTCGACCAGTGCATGCTGTCGTTCGGGTACGTTCCGCGGGGCCTTGACCAGATCTGGTCCGATCGGCAGACCCGGCTACGCGATGACTGCATCGCCAGAGCGGACCAGAAGGGCATGGGCATCGTCGCGATGAAGGTGGTCGGAGCCGGCATGCTGGGCTCCTGGTCGCAGACCATCGTCCCGGGCTATGACCCGCAGAGCCTGGCGAAGCTGCCCGGCGCGGCCATTCGGTGGGCGCTCCAGGACCGGCGGATCGACCTCCTGTGCATCGGCATGCGCCTCAAGGAGGAGATCGACGCCAATATCAAGACCGTGGCAGGCAAGCACGCCTATACAGACGATGATCGTCGGCTGTTGTCGGAGTTCGCCGTGAGCCTCTACCGGAGTGATGCCGTGAAGGCCATGAGGATCGAGCGTTGACGCGGCCACCATGCTGGAAACCGGGCATGCCGCCGGCTGCCAGGCTGCGCGACAAGGGTGAGCTTTCGTTCATTGAGAAGGCCCGGCGCGCCCAGATCGTCGAGTGCGCCATCGAGACGATCGCGTCCGTCGGTTGCGCTCGGGCGTCGCTGGCGCAGATCGCCGAGCGCGCCGGCATCAGCAAGGGCGTGATCTCGTACCATTTCGCCGGGAAGGCGGAGCTGATCGAGCAGGTCGTCGATGCGGTCTACGCGGCCGCGGGCTCGTTCATGGCGCCCCGCGTCGAGCATGAGCCGACCGTTGCCGGGATGCTGCGGGCCTACATCGAGTCGAACCTCCAGTTCATGCGGTCGCACCGGACGCATATGCTGGCGCTCATCGACATCTGGGCCAACTTCCGCCCCAGGGACGGCGAGCCGTCGCCCCTTGCGGCGCTTCACCAGACCGGCCTGACGCACCTCGAGGGGCTTCTGGCCTATGGGCAGGAGCAGGGCGAGTTCCGCCGGTTCGCCCCGTGCGTGATGGCCCTCGTCATCCGCAAGGCGATCGACGAGGTGGCCTATCAGATCGCTACGCAGGACGATTTCGACCTGGACGCTTACGCGCACGAGCTTGTGGTCCTCTTCGATCGGGCCACTAGCCGGGACGAGTAGCGAAACCCGGAGGGCCTGACCGGGGTACTAGTTGCGTACGGCCGCGCTGGACGCGGTGTGAGGCTCGGGCTCGTCATCGTCGAGGAGGCCCGGCAGGGAGAGTAATATGCGTGTGCCGGTCCTCTGTGTCGTGGCTGCGGCCTGCCTGTGCCTCGCGGTCGGTCCCGCGGCGGTGGCCCAGAACCCTCCCGCCCCTCCCGCCGTGGCCCCAGCGGCACAGCCCGCCGCCGAGCGGGTGATCGTGGACATCGGCGCCGAAGGCGTCTCGGTGGCCGCGGCCGGGGTCGACGCGCATGAGTTCTTCAACCGGTACGCCCGCAAGACCGGCCTGCAGATCATGATCGACGACACGGTCAAGCGGACCATCACGGTGAACCTGACCCACCGCAAGGCCGGCGATATCCTCGACACCGTGGTCAGCGCCTACGGCCTCGCCTGCCGCCAGGTGAAGGGCATCTTCATGATCAGCGAGGGCATCCCGAAGACGCCCTCCTCCTACCTCCTCAGCGATATCGACTCGATCAGCACGCAGTACGTCCTGGCGCCCAACGCCAAGTCGCTCCTGCCGGTCTTCCTGCAGGACCACGTGAAGACGAACCCCGAGCAGAACTCCGTGATCCTCTCGGCGCCACCGGACGTGCTTCGCAAGTTCCGCGAGGATATCCGCCAGTTCGACATCCCCGCCTCGCAGATCATGATCGACGTGCTCATGGTGGAGTTCACCGACAGCGGAGCCCGCGAGTTCTCGCTGAAGTGGGACTGGACCAACGCCACGCGGCAGGTCTCCGTGGACACGCCGGCAGGCAGCCTCTTCTACCGGACGCTGGTGACGCTTCCCGACGCCTTCAGCGCGGGCCTCAAGTCGTTGGTGACGCAGGGCAAGGCCCGCGTGAAGGCCAACCCGCGCATCGCCACCGTGAGCGGCCAGAAGGCGGGCATCTTCATCGGCAAGCAGCGCTACCTGAGCACGCCCGTGGCGATCACCGGTGGCTCCGACGGCTCGATGATCCAGACCAACTCCATCGACGCCGGCGTCCGGCTGGACATGACGCCCTTCACCGGCGGCGAGGGCGAGATCATCATCGATATCCACCCGGAGATCAGTGTCCTCAGCGCCCTGGACCCAAAGACCGGCCTGCCCGACCGTAGCACGCGCCGGGCCAACACCACCGTCCGCGTCCGCGACGGCGAGACGGTGATCCTCGGCGGCCTCACGCAGCAGGAGACCATCAGCACCCGCACGCGCATGCCGATCCTCGGCGACCTGCCTCTCCTCGGTCCGCTCTTCCGCTCCACGGACTCGAAGGAGTCCAGCACCGAGATGGCCATCTTCATCACGCCGCGCATCCTCTCAACCACCGGCCACCTGCCCGCCGAGGAGGAGAAGAAGCTGCGCGAGCGCTTCCTGCAGGGCGACGCGCCCAAGGGCAAGGCGCCGTAGCGTGACCTGGAGGCGGCTCTTCCCGGCGGCCCTGTTGCTCCTCGCCTGCGCGCCCGCGCACGCCCAGCGCGTCTACTGCAACATCACGTCCATCGAATCGGTGCGGCGCGGCAACGCCGTGCAGGTGACGATCCGGGCCGACGGCCTCATGCGCGTCGTGGCCGATCCGGGCATCTTCTTCGACCTGGAGGCGGCGCAGAAAGGGCAGTGGGACAAGCTCCACCGGCTCATCGACACGGTGCCGATCTGGGTCACCAACGCCCGGTCGCAGGTGGGCAGCTTCGCCAACGTGGGCGTCTACCCGGTGAGCCATGTGGAGGCTTCGGTACCCGTGGGCGCCCAGGACGGCATCGGCCTGGAGCTTCGCGTCAGCCTGCTGACGCCGGGCGTCGTCTCGCTCTTCAAGTCCGGCAACGAGAACTGGGAGACCGGCGGCAACGAGCTGCCGGTGCCCAAGATATCGCTCGAGGTGAGCCAGGACCAGCGCTCCATCGTGATCCTCGTGACCAGCGACCGCCGCACCCAGCCGCCCGCCGTGCGGCGCAAGGCCGCGCCCGGCGATCCGCACGAGCTGGAGGTGACGGGCGGGCCGGAGCGCATCTCGGTGCAGGCCCTGAACGGCGACCTGCGCGAGCTGCTGGCGCGCATCGGGGCCGCGGCGGGCACGACGATGCTGGTGGACCCCGGCGTCGACCGGCAGGTGAGCATGCGGCTGGACGACGCGCCCGTGGCCGACGCCCTGGACGCCATCGCGATGGCCTACGGCCTCGCCCTGGAGCGCCGGGACGGGACCGTGCGCGTGGCGGACGGCGGCTCCGCGGGCATGGCCGCCTACGACGTGGAGGCGCTGGAGACCGTGCGCGTGCGGCACGGCTCGGCGGTCGCCATCCGCAACAGCCTGCCGGAGTTCCTGCTCCGCTACATCCACGCCAACCCGGGTGAGAACGCGCTCAGCGTCTTCGGGCCGCCGAACCTGGTGCGGAGGCTGCGTGAGGACATCGGCCGCCTGGACAGGCCCGTCGCCCAGATCGAGGTAACCGCCACCACCGTGGAGTACAACCGGTCCGACGACCTGGAGGCGCTGCCCGAGCTACGGGGACTGGGGGCCTTCGGCGACCTGGCGGCATCGCCCGACGCCGCAGGCATCCGGTACACCAGCCTCGGCGCGCTCGAGGCGGACTTCAGCGCCCGGCTGCGAGCCCTGGGCAGCCAGGGGCGGGTGCGCATCAAGTCCGAGCCCAAGGCGGTCGTCCTCAGCGGGAAGTCCGCCTCGCTGTTCGCGGGGCAGCAGAAGTACATCAAGGCGATCACCTACAACACGTTTGTGAATGCCTACGATACGGTCCTGATGCCGGTGGAGGTGGGCGCGCGCCTCACGGTATCGGCCACGGCAGGCGGCGGCGGCTCGATCCTGCTGGGCGTGATGCCGCAGGTGAGCAACATCGTTGAGCTTGACCCGGCAACCGGCGCTCCCACCGTCGCCACGCGCATCGCCGTGGCGCAGATGCGCATCCAGGGCGGCGAGACCCTCTTCATCGGCGGCCTCGACATCGCCCAGGACGAGCCCGCGCGCACTCGGATACCCCTGCTGGGCGATCTTCCGCTGATCGGCCGGCTGTTCACTCGCCACGGCGCTCGCCGAGCGGAGACCCGATTGGGTGTCTTCGTTACGGCCCGCGTGCTTCCGGACGCCACTTAGGAGAACCCCATGCGAACCCATCCGGCGCTGCTGCTGATCGTCGCCATGACCGCCCTGGCCTCGGCTTGCCTTGCCCAGACCGCGGCGTTCTGCAACATCCAGAGCATCGACGCCCAGCAGCTGAGCAACGGGGTGCAGATCAGCATCAAGGCCGACGGCGTGCTGGACTGGATGCCGGAGAACAACGACTGGGGCATGATCTACGGCGGCGGCGCGCGGCAGAAGGTGAGCATCGTCTTCACCAACGCCAAGTCGCAGGTCGGCAAGACCTTCATCGACGTCAGCAAGTACCCGGTCAGCTACCTCCAGCTCGCGGTGCCGCAGAGCGCCAAGGAGGGCGTCGGCGTCAACCTGGTGGTGGCCATGTACGAGCCGGCCTCCATCCGCTTCGCCAAGAGCACCGACCAGCAGAGCGTCATCATCACCGTGAACAGCGAGCGGAACACCGCCGCGCGGGCGACCTCGAACGGCTCGGCCGCGGCAGGGGCGGCGGCGGCGGGCGGCATGGATGTCAGCATGAAGGCGGGGCTACTGAGCATCGACGCGACCAAGGCCAAGCTCCTGGCCCTGCTGGCCGCCGTATCGGTGACCGCCAAGGCCGACATGGTGATCGACGACTCGGTGAAGGATCGCGACGTCTCGGTGTCGCTGGACGGCATGGCGGTGGACGACGCCGTGGCCGGGCTCGCCGCCTCGTGCGGGCTGGCGGCCTCCAAGAGGGACGGCATCTGGACCATCTGCGACGGCACTCCCGTGGACCTGGCCACCTACCGCCTGTCGGGCACCGAGTCCTATCGCATGAAGTACATCAAGGCCCAGACCGCCTCCGGCCTGCTGCCGACGTTCCTGTATAGCTTCCTGCACGTCAACGAGGCGCAGAACGCCGTCGTGGTCACCGCGCCGGGGCAGATGCTGGACAAGATCCGCTCCGACTTCGGCAAGGTCGATGTGGCCCCGCCGCAGATCATGATCGAGGCGCTGGCCGTGGAGGTGGCGTCGACCTCCGACCTGACCGCCTCGCTGGCCACGGCGTTCCGGAACGACCGCATGACGGCCGGGACCAACTCGGCCACGGGCGACATCACCTACAGCACCATCGGCACGCTCCCCACCGACTTCCAGGCGCTCCTCAAGGCGCTCGTCTCCGATGGCAAGGCGAAGGTACGGGCCAACCCGCGCATGGCGGCGGTGAACGGCCAGGCCGCCGACATCTTCATCGGCCAGACCAAGTTCATCAAGGTCGAGGTCACCTCCTACGGCGGCAAGCAGGAGCGCATCCAGGGCGTCGACGTGGGCGTGAAGCTGGAGGTGCGGCCCTGGACCGGCGGCAACGGCGAGATCACCGTGACGCTGAAGCCCGAGGTGAGCAACATCAGCGAGCAGGAGCGCGAGACCGGCCTCCCGGTCCTCTCCACCCGCCGAGCCGAGACGACGGTCCGCGTGAAGGACGGCGAGACGATCATGATCGGCGGCCTCGTGCAGAAGCAGGAGTACCAGACCCGCACGAAGGTGCCGATCCTGGGCGACATCCCGGTCCTCGGCATCCCCTTCCGCAGCCGCAAGACCAGCACCGTAGACTCCGAGCTGGTCATCTTCGTAACCCCCCGCCTCCTGACCGACCGAGGCCGCCTCAAGGACGAAGCCGCCGAGGCCAAGGTAAGGCGGCTGCTGAAGTAACAGGAAGGGCGGGGAGAGGGGGGCGATCAGAGCCCGACGCGCTAGGGGTACAATCCGGGCATGAAAGACCAAGTCGTGGAGGCAATCAGGGACGTCTTTGAGCCGAGTATGATCGATGAGAGTGCGCTCACCGAAGTGGATGGCCATGTTTACGGCACCGTGCAGGTGATCGGATCGCCAGTGTTCGATGCGCTCGATGATGTGCGCCGCCAGCATCGCCTCTGGGACAAGCTCATCGCAGTGCTGGGTGGCGATGCTCTGAACGTCGGCCCCGTCGTTCTTCAGCCTGGCCGGCGTGGCTAGAACGGTCGGCGCCATCGGCGCCCCGCGCAAAGCAATGCGGGAGCGTATCGATGTGCTTCGCCAGGCCCTGCCGCAGCTCATCCGTACGGCTGTTCTACGGGCCGCCCCGGACCTCCCGTGGCGCCTTGACGGATGTGTGTACCAGTACACGCGTTTCGAGGCGTTGCTGGCCATGGTGGGCGGCCCTATCGTCCGGCCCTCTGCGGCTAAGCAACCCATGTCCGAGCTGTGGGCAACATCATCGGTTCACCTTAACGATTCGCAGGAGTTCACGCGCGGTCGCGAGGTGATTGCCAAGGCTCTGCCCATTCTGCCAAAGGACGAGGTCACCAGGAGGATGACCAGAGCGGTGCATGATGCAGACGCTCTGGAGGTCTACTGCACGTGCTTCTCTGGCGTGGATGATGATCTCAGCCAGTGGCGCGGTTACGGCGCCGACGGTACCGGAGTCTGCATCGAGTTTGACTTGCGCAAGCTCATAGAGGGGCTTGATGGCGTAGGATGCTGGCTCATCTACGGGAAGCCTAACGATAAGTCCGAGTTAACGCAGGTTGCTGTCGCCGAGAAGCTAGTCACGTATATCCATCGCAGCATCGCTACCGCACTGCCACCCGGGCGCGTACCGGAAGCGGTCTACAGTGAGGTCCGGGAGCAACTGGCCGAGATATGGTCGGCGCTGTTCTTGGTGTTTAAACACCAGGACTTCTGCGCGGAGAACGAGTTCCGGATCGTCTACTCTAGTGCTGTTGGTCGAACCATTGAACCGGCGTTCCGCCCGGATTCCGTGGTTCCGTTCGTGCCACTTCAGATGACATCCGGTAAAGCGCTGCCGGTAACGGCCATACGCCTCGGGCCCGCTGTCAGTACTGACATCAACGTTCGAAGCCTTGAACTCCTACTGAGCAGGCTGAAACTCGGCGATCGTATCAGGGTAACCAAGAGCGACATACCTTACGTCCCCCGGTAGGTACCTTGCACGCGCCGCCGGACCGCCCGACCGGCGATGCCATGGAAGTCGGTCAGGCGCTGCGGCGTGCTCCAGGGAGGCCACCTCATGCGATGGACGGATCGGCACTCCAGCCTCGCTCGCCTTGCGGCGTCGCTCGCGGTCGCCGGGGTGATGGTGGTCGGGCTTGTCTCCGGCTACCGCAGGCATTCGCGTTCGGCACCGCGGTTGGAGGCGGCGCCGCTGGTGGCCGCGGCCCAAGCCGGCGATGTGGAAAGGGTCCGGTTGCTCCTTCGCACCGGCGCCGACCCGAACCGGCTCAGTGATCGGGGCTGGAGTCCCCTTGTCGGCGCCGCCTGGAAGGGCAGCGTGCCCATCGCCCGGATGCTCGTGGCGCGAGGCGCGAAACTGGACCTGCCGGACTTCGAGGGAAGTACGCCGCTCTGGATGGCGACCTTCATGGGGCAGGAGACCATGGTGCGGTACCTGGTGGGCGCAGGGGCCGACGTCAACGCCCAGAACAGGCGGCACCGCCGACCGCCGCTGATGGATGCCGTCTGGCTCGGCGAACGCGACATTGCGGTCTACTTGCTCAAGCACGGCGCCCATGCCGACACCTCTGACGACTGGGGCCGGACGCCGCTGACCATGGCGCTGGGAGGCGGCGACACGGCCATGGTGCAGCTGCTGCTCGCGCACGGCGCAAGGGTGGTCCCCGGCGACCGGGCCAGTTCGGCCGAGGTGCTCCGTGCCGCGCTGGCGGGCGACGTCGAGGCGCTGCGGAAGCGGCTTGACGCCGGCGATAGCCCCGATTCGTGCGACAAGCAGGGCGTTCGCGCACTGATGGCGGCGTGCCGCTTGCACAGGGTAGACGCCGCGGACCTCCTCCTGGCGCGCGGCGCCCGCGTGGACCTGATGGACATCGGCAACAACACCGTGGTCAGCCACGCGGTCCTGGGCGGCTGCCTCGAGCAGATGGCTCGCATGATCCGCCTGGGCGCGGACCCGAATGCCGCCAACGTTGAGGGCGCGACCCCGCTGAAGCTTGCGGCCGATGCGGGCCTGACCGATGCGGCGGCAGCGCTGCTCGGGTGCGGGGCCGATCCAAACAGCCGGAACGGGTACGGGCAGACGCCGCTGGCCCTGGCGGCAATGAACGGCCACGCGCCGGTGGTGCGCGCCCTGATCGCGGCAGGCGCTGATGTGAACGCGCTGCCGGCAGGCTGGAAGGAGAGCGACCGCCGCTCCGCCCTGCGCTGCGCCCGCGATGGCGGACACGCAGCAATCGTCAAGATGCTCCAGGCGGCCGGCGCGCGGGAGTAGGAGGGGCGAGGCCCCGGCGTCATGCTGAGTGTTCGATGGAAGCCGAAGGGACTCACTTAGCCATGGCAGAGAAGCGAGCCCCCGAACCCTTGATGTCGCGGGGCGGGTCCGTGCTCGTCCGTGGAGGTCCGTGTGGGTCCGTGTGGCCTTCTGACGGCGCCCACGCCTCCGGGGGGTGTTTCGCTGCGACCAGCCTGCCGTGGTCTCGGTGTGCGTGCCCGCCTTGCGGCGGGGCGCTTCACCGTCGGCAAGCGGGCCGCGTGCCCTACCTCGCGGTGAAGTCCACCACCACGCCCTCTACCATTAGCTTCCGTCCCTGGCGCTGGAGCTTGCCGCCCGCCGGCGTGAGGACCAGTACCGCGGCTCGGTCGGCCGGCAGGCTCAGCCTGGCCCGGCCCTTGCAGCGGCGCGCCACGAAGCGCTTGGCGACGGTGTCGTAGAGGTCCACGGGCTTCGGACCCACGGGCACGCTGACCGTGCGCGGGGCGGCGTGGGGGTTGTAGAGCAGGTAGGTGGGGTAGGAGCGGCCGGCGAAGACGTCCATCATCCGGAGGTCGAGCCGCAGGATACCGCTCACGTCCGTCGTGTCGACCAGGCCCGCCATGAAGGCCGCCGAGGCGCCGCTGTAGAGGCTCAGGTCCTTCACGGGCCAGTTGTAGTCCGGTGCGTCGCTGCCCGCCGTGAGCCACTTGCCCTTGCGGCCCCAGTTGATGCGCTCATAGGGGATGCAGCGCTTGGGATCGCCCTTCCAGTCCCAGCAGGACTGGCTGTCCGGCGGGACCTCGGCCGGGTAGAAGAGGCGGAGCGAGTTGGCCAGGTTGAGCACCCACTTGCCCATGGCGCGGGCGTAGGCGGGATCGTACCGGGCGACGCCGGCGAGGATCGACCACTGCGCCGACTCGACCATGTAGGCCTTCGCGGCCGGGTCGTGCCAGAGGCCGCAGATGTCGAGGTCGCCCCAGCGGTCCACTCCCACGCCGTTATGGTCGATCCCCTCGTGGCTGAAGGCGAAGGCGCGCTGCACGTAGCGGTCGGCAGGCAGGCGGAGGCCCAGTTCGGCGTTCATGCGGACGGCGGCCGCCGCGCCCCAGGCCACCCCGGTTTCGATGATCGGCACCTCGCCGTACCGATCCCAGAAGCGGAAGCACTCCAGTGCGCGGTCGAGGTAGGCCTTGTCGCCGGTGCGCTTGTAGGCCGCGTAGAAGAGCCACGCGGCGTGGCCGGCGTTGTCGGGCTCCTTGCTGCCCGTGGCGGCGGGACGGCGCGCGTCGTAGTCGTAGCCGCTGAAGTCGTAATCGGGCACGCCGTCGGAGCCCTTCAGGCCGTCGTGGATCCGAGCCAGCGTCTCGATGCTCCTGCGCCAGAGGCGCTCGGCCTCCGGCCTGCCGGGGTAGAGGTCCAGGAGCACGGCGTAGGCGGTGGAGGGCTGCAGGTCGTACCAGTAGTTGAGGGGCGTCGGGCCGTTGCGGTAGTCGGTGAACAGGCTCAGCCCCTTGTCGGTGCAGAACCAGGCGTCGCAGAGCCGGACCCAGTCCTGGCCGCCCTGCCGGCGCTTGTCGACGCCGCTGTAGGCCGCACCTATGACCGTCCACATGGAGTTGATGCTCTCGCCGGCGCCGGTCTTGGCGCGGTCGTCGCCGATGTAGGTCGTCTGCGCGAAGAAGGGCCCGCGCTCGTCGGCGCCCACGCGGCAGAGCGGCAGGTTGGGGCCCGTGGCGCGCGTGTCGAAGGTAAGGGCGTCGAAGTCGCGGCAGACGCGCTTCCAGTCCAGCATCTTGTAGGGGCGGGGGAGGTTCGGCATCAGGTCCACGGCGAGGAGGCTCTTCTGGCCAGCGATGCGCGTCGCGGCCGGCCGGGGCATCGGCAGGAAGTCCAGCGCCGAGACCTCGCCCCAGGCGCCCTTGGGGCCTTCGATGGTGACGACGACCTTCAGCGGCCTGCCGCCTGCCGGGCGCACGGCGCGGGGGTCCAGCGGGCGCTCGTAGGTCCCCTGCCTGTCGGAGCTCCAGGCCGGCGAGTACATCCGCTGCTTGCCGTCGCCGTGGAGGTCGCCGGCGACCTGCATGATGAGCCGTCCGCCGCCGCCCAGCCGCACGTTCAGGCGCACCTTGCCCGCGTCGCGCGGCAGGATGACCGGCTCAACCACGCCGCCGCACCAGCCCTGCTCGACCACCAAGCGGAGGCCGGCATCGGTCACCGAGAGCGTGCCCGAACCCGCGCGTGACCAGGCGGCAGGCGTGCGGATCAGTCCGGGTTCCCACCGCGGCGGGCCCGACGGCGTCTGCGCGAAGGCCCAGCAGAGCAGGGCGGGCATGGCAAGGGCAGTCAGCATTGGACCTCCTGGGGTCGTGGCGGGCTACAGCCCGCCCAGCTTGGCCAACTCCTCGCGGCCGCGCCGGCGCTCCTCGTCGGACTGCATGATGCCGTAGGCACGGTAGACGGCGGCGAACCATGCCACGGGGCGCTTCCTGGGTAGCGGCGCCGGGGCCGTAGCGGCGGGCGCAGGTACGGGTGTGCGCGGTTTGTCGGCGGCGCGGTCCCACGCGGAGCGGATGGCAGCCTCGTCGCCAAGGCCGTCGGGGAAGGCCTGCGAACGGTCGTTGGCGTTGTAGAACCAGAGCTTGGGCGCGGTCACGGGCACGGTGGCCGGCCTGCGCCCGGGCATCTGGAAGTGGCCCGAGCGGGTATGGTCACGCACCCATCGGTACGCGTAGTCGAGGAAGGCCCGGCGCCGCTCGTCGGGCAGGTTCGCCAGCCAGGTGGCCTCGTCGGCGCCCCAGAGGAAGACCCCGCCGGCATCGCTCAGGCCGGTCATGCAGTTGTCCACCTCGTAGAGTTGCGGGATCTCCGCGCAGCGCCATCCTGCCGGGTGGATGCCGCCGGGCGCGCGGCCATACATGGTGTCAAGGTAGTCTGCGCGCAGTTCGGCGCCCAGCGGCTCGGCGGTCTCCACGGGCCGCAGCGGGAAGCCCAGGAAGTCCCAGAGGAACGTGCCGTTGAAGATGACACCGGGGTCGGGTCGGTTCATCACGAAGTGGCCGTCGCAGAGGACCCACTTGCGCCGGGCGTGCAGGGCGGCGTAGCGGCGGGTGCGTGCGACCACGGCTGCCCAGCATCTCCAGCCCTCGTCGCGCTGCCCCACGAGCTGGACCTGGCCGAAGTGGATGGCCTCGTAGCCCGCGTCGATGTAGCGTCTCGCTCGGTAGAGGAACCAGTACTGCGTCTCGCGCCGGGTGATATCGGGCACGGAGCCACCGGGCATCCAGAGGTTGCGCATGCGGCCGTCGGGATAGAGCATCTCCTCGTAGCGGAAGCTGCGGGCCTCGGGCTCATCGCCGAACTCGCGGAAGACCCAGGCCGGGATCGGCACATCCTCGACGCCGGCCTGCGGCGAGCCCTTCCTGGCTCGCTCAAGGGCCTCGGGCGACTTGCTTGAGTAGGCCGTCTCGAAGACGCAGGCCTGCAGGATCGCCTCGGGGTCCTGCGCATGGACCCGGGCGGCGTTCTCGTGGGCGATGCGGAAGTGGCGCTCATCGTCGGCGGGGCAGTCCCAAGCGTAGGCGGCCCGGCCCAGGAACTTGGCGCCGGTCCGGCGCACCATCCGCAGGCTATCGTCGAAGCCCGGCGCCGGCCCAGAGGAGCCCTCGGAGCAGAGCCCCAGCGTCTGCAGGGAGCGGGCCAGGTAGCGCTCGAGCACCGCCTGCGGTATGGGACCGTTGAAGGCGTAGGGCGATGCCGAACTGCAGAGCGCGAGGAGGGCGGCGGCGGCGGGCATGGTCATGGCGCAGGTCTCCCGTAGCCGCACTGTCGCGGCGGTTGGCCTTCAGTGTACGCGATGGGGGCGGGCATCGGGACGCCCTCGCCTACCCCCGCCTGGCGCGGGCCGCCAGCACGGCGAACTCAACCGCGGCGGCCGCCGTCATGGCGATCGAGGCTACCCACATGGCCGGGCCGCGTAGCGCGACGCCCGCGGCGAGCAGGACCGCGTGGCAGGTCAGGCCCACCACCATGGCGCGGTAGACGTCGGTGGTCTTGCCGGAGGCCATGAGCAGGCCGCGCACCCAGCTTCCCAGCGCCGTCAGCAACGGCAGCGCGACGCCGAGGAGCACTGCCAGCCGCACCAGCCCGTGCAGTTCGACCGGCGCGTGGACGACCGCGCTGAGGTAGAGGCCGAGCAGCGGCGTGGCCGGCAGCGCCAGCGTCAGCGCCGTGCAGCCCCATCCCAGCCACCAGGCGAAGGCGCGCAGGACCGGCGGCGCCCCGGCCACACGGGCCTGCGAGACGGTGATCTCCTGGTACGCCATGGCCCCGCCGCGGATGACCAGCAGCGCCATGAAGGCCACGGGCCACGCCGCCAACCCCGCACGGGGATCGGGCAGGCGGGCCAGCGCGGCGGCCGTCATGGGCCCGGTGATCAGCGCCAGCATGGAGGTGGCGGCCAGGGGCAGGTGGTAGCGCCAGATGGCCCGTTGGGTGAGCGGCTGCAGGTCGGCGCGATGCAGCGTCAGCACCTCGCGCCGGACGATGGGCCGCGCAAAGAGGGTGGTCATGACGGCTTCCGACACCACGGCCGCCATGATGGCCAGCGCCGCCACCTGCACGCCCGTGAGGCGTCCCCAGAGCATCAGGCCCACAGCGGTGCCGACGGCCGCGATCAGCCGCACCACCGTGCCGTAGGTGACCCACCGCGTGTGGCCGTGGCTCACGAGGACGCCCTGATAGAAGCGTCGCCAGCCGATGGCTGCCGACCAGAAGAGCATGGATTGGAGCGCCGGGCGCGCCGCGGCCACGATGTCGTCCGGCTGGCCCATGATGCCCCGGGCCACCAGGTCATAGAGCGGCGTGAAGGCTACCAGCGCGGTCACGGCGGTGCATCCCGCGCAGAGGATGAGCATGAACCGGCGGAGCTCGGCGAATGACTCGGCGTCGCGCGCGAGGGCCACGGCGGTTCCAAGCAGCATGATGACCGGGCTCTCGATGAGCAGCGAGATGCCCATAGCGAGGCCCCACGCGGCGAGGTTCAGCGATGGGGCCGGCAGGCGGCCCATGACGCCCTGGAAGGCGGGCCCCTCCAGCATCATCAGCTCAAAGCTAACGGCCAGGGGGATCCAGAGGAGGAACAGGCCGCGTACCGAGGGGGCGCTTGGCCGATGGGCTTGTTGTGCGGTGATAGGAGGGGCACCTCGTGCTGACGTGGGTCCACAGCATACCGCAGTGACGGCTGCGCACGGTGCGGTATACCGGTAGGAGCCAAGCCGATGCAGCCGGCCGGGGCCCATGCCTCGGCGGCAAGGAGTGCTCGATGCGCGTTCGTTGCGCCGTCCTGGCGGCGGCCCTGACCATCGTCTCGTCCCTCGCGTCCCACGCGTGCCGGGCCGCGCCGACCCTTACGGACCTGCGCTGCGAGGCGCGGGTCAACCCGCTCGGCGTCGACGAACCGCGTCCCCGGCTCAGCTGGGTGTTTGTGTCGCCCGTGCGGGGTGAGCGGCAGACGGACTACCAGGTGCAGGCCGCCTCGGGCGCCGCGCGGCTCGCGGCGGGCGCGCCGGACCTGTGGGACAGCGGCCGCGTCCGCTCCACGCGCTCGACCTACGTGCCCTACGGCGGGCGACGGCTACCGGCCGCGGCCCGGTGCTGGTGGCGCGTGCGGGTCTGGGGCGCCGACGGCGCGGCGTCGGGCTGGAGTGCGCCGGCCAGGTGGGTGGTGGGGCTGCCCCGTCCCGAGGATTGGCGCGCCGTCTGGATCGCCGCTCGCGCCGAGGCGGACGCGCCCTCGGTGGGCCTCGGCTACCACGCGGAGGAGGCCGCCGCCGCCGATGACGCCAAGTGGGTGCAGGTGGACCTGGGCCGCACCATGCCGATCGACGCGATCCACCTGGTCCCGCTGAACCACGACGGCGTGGCGGGCTTCGGCTTCCCGCTGCGGTTCCGGCTGGAGGTGGACGACGACCCGGCCTTCGCATCGCCGCGAATGGTGGCTGATCACCAGGCAGAGGACTACCCCAGCCCGGGCCTGTCGCCGGTCGTGTTCCGATCCGCCGGGCTGCGCGGCAGGTACGTGCGGCTGAGCGTCGGCAAGCTCTGGAACCGGGGCTCGCGCGAGCGGCCCTTCTGCTTCGGCCTCTCCGAGCTGCAGGTCCTCTCCGGCGGGCGCAACGCGGCCCTGTCCGCCCCGGTGACGGCCAGGGATTCGGTGGAGCAGTGGGGCTGGGGGCACGTCCAGCTCACCGACGGACGGCTGTCGGCCGGCTCCTCCGTCGGCGACCGCTATGCCGCGCCGCTGCTGCGCAAGGAGGTGACGATCGGCGCGGGCATACGCCGGGCCACCGCCTTCGTCTGCGGCCTGGGCTACTCCGAGCTCTACATCAACGGCGCCAAGGTCGGCGACAGCGTGCTCGACCCCGCCTGGACCGACTTCAACAAGCGGGTCTGCTACCGGACCTACGACGTGACGCGCGCCCTCCGCAAGGGCGCCAACGCCGTCGGCGCGCTGCTGGGCAGCGGGTGGTACCGGCCGTCCACGCCGGACCTGTTCGGGTATGAGAAGGCGTCGTGGGTCGGCCCGCCGAAGCTGCTGCTGCAGATCCGCGTGGAGCGGACCGACGGCCGCATCCAGTGGGTGACTTCGGACACGACCTGGCGCCGGGGCAAGAGCCCGATCACCTTCAACTGCGTGCGGGGCGGCGAGACGGTCGATGCCCGCATGGCCGAGCCCCGGTGGTCGCGGCCCGGGTTCGACGACCGCGCGTGGCCCCGCGTGGTGGCGGTCCCCGCTCCCAAGGGGAGGCTCGTGCCGCAGGCGATCCCGCCGATCCGGGTGACGGAGCGCATCCGGCCGGTCCGCGTCACCGAGCCGAAGCCCGGCGTCTACGTGTTCGACCTGGGCCGCCATATCGCCGGCTACGCGCGGCTGACGGCCAGGGGCGCTGCCGGGGCCAGGGTGGTGCTGGACTTCGACGAGAACCTGAACGCCGACGGCACGATCACCGTGAAGAGCCTCAACAGCCACACCAACGGGCGCTACCAGACCGGCGAGCTGATCCTCAGCGGCGGCCCGGCCGACGTCTTCCAGCCCCGGTTCACCTACCACGGCTTCCGGTACGTGCAGGTCCGCGGCCTGACGCAGAAGCCCTGTCCCGGCACGCTGATCGGGCTGGCCGTCCACACCGACCTCCAGAGCGCGGGCTCCTTCGAGTGCTCCAACCCGGTCCTGAACCGGATACAGCAGGCGGTGCGGTACTCGATCCTGAACTGCCACCACAGCATCCAGACCGAGCCGGCGCGGGAGAAAGTGAACTGGACCGAGGACGCCCACAACACCGTGGAGCCCGCGATCCTGAACTTCGACTACGAGACCTTCGCCCGGAAGTGGCTCGACGACGTGCTCGACTCGCAAGAGCCCAACGGCCACGTGCCGCCCATCAACCCCACCGCGACCTGGGGCAAGTCGCTCTCCAACGGCGCGCCGCCGGACTGGTCGGACCCCTGGTGGGCGGGCGTCGTGGTCGAGATTCCCTGGTTCCTCACCACCTACTACGGCGACACGGACGTGCTGCGGCGCTCATACGGCCCCATGAAGCGGTACGTGGACTACCTCGCCACAACCACGAAGGAGTGGCCCTTCCTTGACTGGTGGCTGGGCGATTGGCTGGAGGTGGGCGCCGACGGCGGCCGCTCCACGCGCACGCCCATCGTCCAGTGCTCAACGATGGCCTACTACCACTATGCCGTGCAGGTGGCCCGAGCGGCGCGCCTGCTCCAGCGGAAGGCGGACGCCGAACGGTACGAGCGCCTGGCCGAACGGATCAAGGCGGCCTACAACGCGCGCTTCCTGGATCCGGTCACCAGCCGGTATGCGCTGGACAGCCAGTCCGCCCAGGCCATGCCTCTCGCGCTGGGCCTGGCGCCGGCCGACCGGCGTGCGGCGATCCTGCAGCGCCTTGTGGAGAACGTGGGCGAGCGCAAGGGGCACATCAGCGCGGGCTTCGTGGGCTACCAGTATGTGCTGAGGGCCCTCACCGCCTACGGACGCGCCGACCTGGCATACGGCATGGCCGCGACCGAGGAGTACCCCGGTTGGGGCCACATGGTTCGCGGCGGCGGAACCACCTTGTGGGAGGCCTGGAACGGTAGCGCGTTCAACTTCACCTCGCTGGGCGCGGTCGGGGCTTGGGTGTTCGAGGCGCTGGGAGGCATCCGCCCGGACCCGGAGCAACCGGGGTACCGGCGCATCATCGTGCGCCCCAGCGCGGTCGACGGCCTCACATGGGCCCGTGCGAGCGCGCGGACACCCTACGGGAAGGTGGCCGTGCAGTGGCGCAAGGCCGGCGCCGCGTTCGCGCTGAGTGTGATGATCCCGTGCGGCTCTACGGCGGAGGTCTGGGTGCCGGCGCGGTCTGCAACCGCCGTCCGGGAGTCCGGGCGGGCGACCGCAAGGGCGCCGCACGTGAGGTACCTGCGGATGGAGGCCGGCTGCGCCGTGTACGAGACAGGCTCCGGCAGGTACCGCTTCACTACCCTCTCAGACCGCTGATCGAAGGCCGGGTAAGGGGAGAGACGCCGCTTGCCGAGCCGGGGCGGCAGGATCGCGCACCGAAAGCCCGGCACGGTGCGGTATACCAGAGGGAAGCAGGTTGATGCTACCACCGGTCTTGGATAGGTAATGCCATGAGCGAATGCGCCAACACCGACATCCTTGGGCAACCCGGCCAGTACGACGACGTCGTCGGCCATGCCACTTCTGACGGACGCATTTTCAAGCAGGGCTCCGGCCCCGCGGACCCGGGCCTCGGTCGGCTCGATGAGACCGGCGCGGTCCTCCGCTTCGGGCGCGACGGCGCCGGCGAGACCGAGGTCGGCATCGTCGTCGACCTGAAGGCCTTCGGCCTGGAGGGTGACGGCGTCCGGCCCGAGTGGGGCCTCGTGAACGAGGAGGGGCATGTCGTTCTCCTCGGCGCCACGGCCGAGCAGAACAGGGCCATCGGCCGGGTTCGCGGCCCCAATGCCGCCGCCGCCCTTGCCTTCTTCATGCTCCGCTTCGAGGACCTTGTGGACGAAGTGCGTGAGCTCGAGGGTCGCGTTCACGCCGCGTCGCCCAAGCAGCCGCTCATGGCCGAGGTCCACGCCTGCACCACCTTCATGCGCCGGGCCAACGCCCTCGGCGATTTCAGCCGCCTCCTGCAGCCCCTCAAGGCCCTTGAGCATGCCGCGCACGACGAACTGAAGGCCAACGCTGCCGCCAAGGTCGAGCTCTGCGTCGAGGCCGAGGCCATCGCCGAGTCCGACGATTGGCCGCATGGACCCGACGGCCTGCGCGACATCATGGAGCGCTGGAAGCTGGTCGGCCCCGTCTCACGCGAGGACGGCGACCACCTCTGGAGCCGCCTCCAAGCCGCCCGCGATCGCTACTACGCCCGCCGGCGCGAGCATCACGACGAGTTGGAGCGGGGCCGTGAGGCCAGCCTCGAGCGCAAGACCGCCCTCTGCTCCGAGGCGGAGGCGTTGAGCCTGAGCGACGAGTGGAAAGCGGCTTGGGACAGGCTGCAGGCGATCGTCGATGAGTGGAAGCAGGCCGGTCCCGCCCCGCGTGAGCCGGAGCAGGCGCTCTGGGAGAGACTGCACGCCGCCCGCAAGACCTTCAACCATCGCCGCCAGGCCCACTTTGCCGAGCAGGACCGGGCGCGGCGAGCGAACCTCGAGGTGAAGAAGGAGCTCTGCGTCCGAGCCGAGGAGATCGCCCAGTCCACCGACTGGAAGGTCACCACCGAGGCCATGGGCGCCCTGTTGGAGGAGTGGAAGGCCGCCGGGCCCGGCCCACGGGACCAGGAAGCCGCCGTATGGGAGCGGTTCCAGGCGGCGCGGACGGGCTTCTACGAGCGCCGCAGGACCCACTTCGCCGAGCAGGACCGCGAGCGCCGCGCACACCGCGACGCCAAGGCCGCCCTATGCGCGGAGGCCGAGGCGCTGGCCCGCGAGCCGGACTTCGGCGCGGCGCGAGAGCGCGTCCGGGAGCTTCAGGCGCAATGGAAGACCATCGGCGAGGTGCCCCGCGCCGAGTCAGACGCCCTCTGGCAGCGCTTCCGTGCGGCGATCGACGCGGTCTTTGCCGCGGCCGACGCGGAGCGCGTCTCCCGCGTGGAGACCAACATCCGGCGCTGGGAAGAGCAGATCGAGAAGCAGGAGCAGTTCATCGAGACCATGCGCGACGGCATCGCGCAGGATGAGTACCGGCGCGACCGGGCCCGCAACGATGAGTTCTCCGCCATCGTCACCGGCTGGATCATCGAGCGCACGTCGAAGATCAGCGAGGCCGAGGGCCGCATCCGCGAGCTCAAGGACCGCATCAAGGACATTCGGGCCCGCCTGCGCGGCTGACGGTCTTCGGACTGCTGCTATGGGCGCCTCGCGCCCGGGACGGCCGCGAGCACCCGCACGCGGCCGTCCTCAGTCTCTACGATGATCTCCGAGTGCCCGTCGCCGTCCAGGTCCGCAGCGAAGGCGTCCCGGATGCCCGCCGCGAGGGGCTTGCGCCACAGCACCACGCCCTTGCCGTCGCGCTCATCCAGCGCGAGCAACTCCCCGGTCGGCAAGCCGACGATGAGGTTGTCCCGGCCGTCGCCGTCCACATCCACCGTGGAGACGTTAAACACGGATGCCCTGGTCCCGAGGTCCATTGTCCAGCGCGATCGCCCTGTCAAGGCGTCGACACAGTGCAGGATCCCGTCGTGGTTTACCATGGCGACATCCCAGGCTCCGGGGCGAAGGGAGGCCACCGCGGAGCCGCAATACTCGAACTCATAGGTATTGAAGAAGCGGTTCATCAGGACGGCGCCGGACGCGTCAAGGGACTGGATCGTGTCCAGTCCGGGCGTGAAGAGGATGCGGGATGCACCGTCGGCGCCGAACGGACCCACGATCGGAAGGGCGTAGGGGCTGTTGACCATGATGCCGCCGCGGTACGATCCGTAGGGCAGGTCCACCAGCGTGCTGCCGTCCAAGCGGTAGATCGCCTTGTTGTAGTGGTCATTCACCACCAGAGACCACGCGCCGTCGGGACCCAGTCTGGCGGCGGCCGCGGACCGCGGGTATGGGCCGGTCGCCTTGTTGAGCCAGAGCTCCTTGCCGGTCTCGTCGTACAAGGCGGAAGCCAGCGTGTGAACGCCGGTCTGGAGGCCCACGAAGAGGCGCATGGCCTGGTCGCCGAACGGAAGCAGCGTGGAGCCGCTGCGTGTGATGGCGTTCAGGTACACCGGGAACGGCAGTGGCACGCGGCTCAGCGGCGCCGGCTTGCGGGAGCCCGCGTCCGGAACGCCGATGTGCAGCTCCTCCGGCGCGGGACCGGCCGTGCAGACGACGCGCCGCGCATCGGGCCCGATCCAGACGCTGGGCATGGCCCCGGGCATCGACCAGGACGTCCGGAACCGGCCCGGCCGTCGCCAATCCGGAACCCCTCCGACGGTGCGCCCGTCCGACATCTCCACGATCAACTCGCGCACGCCGGACGCCATGCTGACCCGTGCATTGGCGGCATCGGCGCCCCCGGGACCGTCAGCGCCCCGGAACCCCTCGTCAACACCCGCCAGGTTGGGACGCGCCATCGACAGCAGCACCGACCTGGCCCCGGCGCCGATGCGGCGCCTGCCGAAGCTGCCGCCCCCGCGGGACAGGCGCCAGAACTCCTCGGCGCCACCCCGGCGATGAATGAGCAGGCCGCCGTCGGCCCCGGCGACGAAGACCGGTGACGCCCGAAGGCCCATGAACCCGGTGTCGTCGCGTGTCGGGCCTGTCCATGTCGTGAGCGAGGCGCTGCCGGCTGAAGAGACATCGCGCCCGGTGCGGCCGTCCACGATCTGGTATGTCGCGGAGGCGGAAGGACGCCTGGCGGCCTCGGAACTGGTGACTACCTCTGCTGCGCCGTCGCCGTCCATATCCCAGCAACCCCAGAAGAAGCGGCCCGGCAGGTCCATCCGGCGCGCCGAGTAGCCGCCCATGGGGTTGAGCGCCACGGTATGCCACTTGCCGTCCCCGGTGGTGTTGTACAGGCCCACCACCAGTTCCAGCTTGCCGTCGCCGTCGAGGTCGGCGACCGACGTGATGTTGGGGCGAAGTTCTACGCGGTCGTCGGGATAGTCCTTCTCCACGAACTGCGACCAGACGAGGCCTAGCGCCTTCCCGCCCACATTGCGGACGACGCCGACATACTCCTCGACCTGGCATGAGGCGATCACCACATCGCGGTATCCGTCTCCGTCCAGATCCTGCGCCGTCAACAGGCCGTAAGGGCGCCCGATGTCCGGGCCGTCGGTCACCTTGTAGTGCAGGTCGAACCGCATGGCGCCCGTATCGAGGTCGGCCACGCCGACGTAGCCCGGCTTGCCGGCGACTACCACTTCGGGCCGGCTGTCGTTGTCCATGTCGGCCAGGACGATCTGCGGCCCGTACCCGGCCCAGTAGGCGCCGGCATAGGTCCGCTCCCACATTATCTCGGGCGCCTTCCCGGCGCCGCCCAGCCGGAAGCAGTAGCCGTTCAGCGTGTTGAGCGGGAAACAGACGAAGCGCGAGTCGGTGGGCCGGATCAGCAGTTTGCATGAGCCCAGGTAGGCGCCGTTCGGAGGGCTCCACGTCCAGACGACCCCGCCCGTGGCGACATCGACCATGGCGGCCGCCGTCGATCCCACGGTGACGATGGCCTCCACGCCGCCCTGTCCCCGGAGGTCGCCCACCCCCAGGACGCCGGTGACGGCCATCCTGGCGTTCTGCCAGACGGTGCGGCCCCGGGCGTCGGTCAGCCGGATGGCGGAACGCACCTGGCCGAAGTAGCGCGTCGCGCCGCCTACCTCTACCCGCTCGCAGACGATGAAGTCATCGCGGCCGCCGCCCACCGACCAGACCTCGCGGGGCGCCGTCGACATGCGCCCCGGCAGGTCGGCCCGGGCTGTGTTCCCGGCGTCCTTGCGAGGGAGGAGCCAGAGGCCCCGCGGCGCCGGCTCAGGGCCCATCGCACGGCAAGGCAGGGGCGCCATCCAGATCGAAGCGGCGCCCATTGCCGCGGAGAGCAACCGAAGGCCTTGGGGCCGGCTCACAGGCTCGTCCCGTTCAGGCGCTCTGGTTCGTGCGCTGGCATCTGCCCCAACCTAACCGGCGGCGTTGTCGCTGATCTTCACGCTGCCTGTGCTGTCGTTCTTGATCCGCTCCTCGCCCGTGATCACGTTCCCCGTGATGACGGCGCGGCGCACCTTCGGTCCCAGCTCCACCTGCGCCTTGTTCTCGCGGAACTCGCAACCGCGCACCAGCACCGTGCCGCCCGCGACCTGCAGGGCGTGACGTCCCTCGCGCTTGCTGTCCCAGTGGGTGAAGGTGCAGTCGCCGAAGCCTATGGTGCCCTTGCCGTCGATCCGGGCGATCTGGTTGCACGGGCCCCAGAAGGCGCAGTTCACGAAGCGCACGCTGCCGCTGTTCTTCGGCCCCACGGTGACCATGGTGGGATCCGGGCCGTGGAACGAGACGAACTCGCCGTTGGTGATGAGGATGCCGAACGGCGCGCTCTGCTCGATCAGGACCGCAGTGTAGCAGTCGTCGGCGCCGATCCCCAGGAAGTTGCCGTTGGTGGCCCCGGCCTTGGTCTCCATGAACCGGTAGCCCACCTTGTAGCCGAAGCAGAAGGTGTTGTGGACGTAGTGCCAGTCGGTGCGGCCGAAGATGAAGGCCTCGCCGTTCTGCTGCTGCCACTCGAAGAGCTTCGGCTTCATGGACCACCAGGGGTTGAAGTGGACGTTCTCCAGCCGGCCAATGTCGTAGATCGAGTCGATCCAGACGCCGCGGCGGAGGGGCTGCCCGCTGACGTTGCGGATGAGGTGCCTCTCGTTCTGGCTGGCATCGATCCCGTTGTAGGGGTTCAGCAGCTCGACGTCGAGCACGGCGGGGTTCTTGCCGCGCATGGCGATGGCCCAGGGGTACGCCACCGGGGCGTCATCCACGATCTGGTTCGGGTAGTAGAGGACGACGCCTTTGAGCGTGGAGTTCGTGTTCAGCGTGATGAACGCCGCGGCATCCTCGGTCCCCGCGTCGCCCGTGACAAGGAACGTGGTGCCGTCATCGGTGGGCAGCGGCATGCCGGCGTCGCGGACGCCGTTGTGCGACGGGACCGATTCCCACATGCCCTTGAGCGTGACGGCGGCGGGCACGTTGAGGCGGCCCTTGAAGAGGTAGTTGCCGCGCGGCGCGAAGACCACGCCGCCGCCGGCCTTTGCGGCGGCATCCAGGGCCTTCTGGAAGGCGACCGTGTTGTCGGTCTTGCCGTCAGCCTTGGCGCCGAACTTCTTGTCCGTCACCGTCAGCCCGCTGAGGCCCAGAGGCTTGGTCGGCGGCGCGGGCTTGGCGGGCTTGGATGCCTTCTTGGGCGCATCGGCCCCGGCGGCTGCGGCCAGTGTGACCGCGGCGGCCAGCAGCGCGAACGGAAGCAGGCTCGGCATGGGTGGGTCCTCCCTCTCAGAGTCGGTAGATCTTGATGGCGTTCTCACGCAGGAGCTTCCGGCGGTATCCCACCGGCCAGGGGGCGATGATCTGGCGAAGGGCGCGCACCCACTCCGCCAGCTCGGCTCCCAGGGTGCAGACGGGCCAGTCGCCGCCGAAGACGATGCGGTCGGGACCGAACGCCCGGGCGCAGTGCTCGACGAAGGGCGCCAGGTCCTCAGGCGCCCAGGCGCCCTTGCGAACGGAACTCACGAGGCCGCTGATCTTGCAGCTCACGTTGGCGCGCTTGGCCAGGGCGTCGATGTCGCGGCGCCACTGGGTCTGGTCCGGCGCCTGGACATTGGGGTTGCCGCAATGGTCCAGCACCAACCGGGTCGCCGGGCATGCGTCCGCCAGCGCGGCGCCGTCGGACAGGAACGCCGCGGGCAGGCAGACATCGAAGCAGAGGCCGCGCTCGCCCAGCAGCCGTATGCCGCGCACGAAGTCGGGCCGCAGGCAGGTTCCCTGCGGCGTGGCGCCGTGCAGCACCTGCCGCACGCCTTTCACGAACGAGCTGGAGGCGTGCTTGCGCAGGTAGCCTTCGAAGGCGGGGTCGGACGGCCGGCCGCCGATGACCGCTCCGACCAGCGGCCTCTGCTTGCCCTTGCATAGCGCCACGACCGCCTCGGCCTCGGCCTCCAGGTCTTCGTCGCGCACCGCGATCTCCATGTAGATCGTGCGCTCGATGCCCAGTCCGGCCGTTTCGGCGTTGTAGAGCGCCAGCGAGTGGCTCCCCGCCAGCGGCCCCTCCGCCGGAACCCAAGGCGGCGCGGGCAAGGACGCATCCCAGAGGTGCTGGTGCGTATCGATGATGGGTTCCGGCTTGCGGGCGAGGGCCGCGTCCGGGGTGCTGAGCGCGGCGGCGGCGGCTCCCACCGTGAACTCCCTGCGTGTCATGCCGACAGGTTACCCCTAATGCGTATCGAGGATACTGGTTGCGTGCGCGGTAGCGCGTTGACAGACTGCACCGTGCTCACCCATAATCGTGACTCCTCCAGTGATGATCCCGGGCAGGGCTTGAGCGGTAGCGCTCAGAAAGGATGCATCTCTATGCAACCGGACGCGGCACCAGGCAACGGCGCGGCGCAGCAGGCCAGCGGGCGGCCCAGCCCCGAGACGGCGAGCGATATCCTTCGGCAGGGGAAGCGGGGCCTTGAGCCCTTCTTCGCGCCACGGGCGGTGGCCGTGATCGGCGCCACAGAGGATCCGGACAACGCAGGCAGCACCATCGTGCGCAACCTCATCGCCAGCCCGTTCGGCGGCATGGTCTTCCCTGTGAACCCCGAGTGCGGCCAGGTCCACGGCATCCGGGCCTACCCTTCCGTGGGCGAGGTGCCTGAGAAGATCGACCTGGCGATCATCGCCACGGCCGCCGAGACCGTGCCGGGCCTGGTGGCCGAGTGCGGAGCCGTGGGCATCCCCAGCGCCATCATCACCTCGGCCGGTTTCCGCGACATGGGCTCCGAGGGCGTGGAGCAGGCCCCGCTCATCGTCGCCGCGGCTCGCGCGTCCCGCATGCGCATCCTGGGCCCGGGCAGCCTCGGCGTCATGTGCACCAGCAGCGGGCTGAACGCCTCCTGCGCGCCGGCCATGCCGTTGCGCGGCACCGTGGGCTTCATCAGCCAGAGCAACGCCCTCTCCACCGCCACGCTGGCCTGGAGCCTTAACGACCTGGTGGGCTTCAGCGCGTTCATCTCCGTGGGTTCCATGGTCGACGTGGGCTGGGGCGATCTCATCGACTACCTGGGCAATGACCCCAACACCCGCAGCATCGTCATCTACATGGAGTCGATCGGCGACGCCCGCGCGTTCCTCTCGGCCGCCCGCGAAGTGGCGCTCTCGAAGCCCATCATCGTCATCAAAGCCGGCCGCACCGCCGAGGCGGCCCTGGCGTCGCAGTCCCATACGGGCTCCGAAGCCGGCAGCGACGAGGTGCTGGAAGCGGCCTTCCGCCGCTGCGGCGTGCTACGTGTGGAGAAGGTGGCCGACCTCTTCTACATGGCGGAAGTACTGGCCCGCCAACCGCGGCCCAAGGGGCCTCGCCTGGCGATCGTCTCCAACGCCGGTGGACCCGGCGTCATCGCCACCGACTCGGTGGTTCGCAACGGCGGCAAGCTCGCATCGCTGAGCGCTGAGACCGTAGCCGCGTTGGACGAGGCCATGCCCTCCTCCTGGAGCCGCGCCAACCCCATCGACATCCTGGGCGACGCGGATCCCGAGCGGTACGCCTCCGCCGTGCAGATCGTCTCGCAGGACGCCAACACGGACGGCATTGTGGTGATCCTCACCGGTCAGGCGCTCACCAAGCCTACCGAGACCGCCGAGGCGCTGCGGCCCCTGGCCAAGCTACGTGACAAGCCGATCCTCGCCACCTGGATGGGCGGAGCCGATGTGGCCGCGGGTACCGCGATCCTGAACCACGCAGGCATCCCGACCTACCCCTATGCCGACAGCGCCGCCCGCGCCTTCAGCTATATGTGGCAGTACACCTACAACCTGCGCGGGATCTACGAGACCGCCACCATGGCTCCCGACCCGGGCGACGAGTCCGACAGGGAGCGCGCCACCGAGGTGATCCAGGTCGCGCAGGCCATGAAGCGCACCCTCCTCTCCTGGAGCGAGGCCGAGCGGCTCCTGTCGGCCTACGGGATCCCCACCGTGGAGAACCTGGTCGCCACCGAGGAGGAGCAGGCCGTCCGCTACGCCCGCGCGGTGGGCTACCCGGTGGTGATGAAGGCGATCCGCCAGGCCATCACGCAGGAGACGGGCATCCTCGGCGTGCAGCTCAACCTGCTGAACGGCGACGCCGTCCGCAAGGCCTTCCGCACCGTGCGCGATTCGGTCACGTCGCGGCTGGGCGTGAAGGGCTTCCTGGGCGTCAGCATCCAGCCCATGGTCAAGCGTGCGGGTTACGAGATCGTGCTGGGTAGCCGGATCGACCACCAGTTTGGTCCGGTGCTCTACCTCGGAGCGGGTGGCCGGCTGGGCGCCGCCCTGAAGGACGAGGTGCTGGCCCTGCCGCCGCAGACCACGACGCTGGCCCGCCGGATGCTGGAGCAGACCCGCATCTACTCCGCCCTCCTCGGCGAGCATGGCGACGAGCCCGTGGACCTGGCCGCCCTGGAGCACCTCATCGTGCGCTTCAGCTACCTGGTGGTGGAGCAGCGCAGGATCCGCGAGATCCGCATCGACCCGCTGCTGGTCTCGTCGCACGGTCCGCTGGCGCTGGGCGCCAGGGTGTCGCTCCACGACGCCTCGCTACCGGATGACGAGCTGCCGCGGCTCTCGATCCGGCCCTATCCCATGCAGTACACGACCAAGTGGACCATGCGCGACGGCACCGAGGTGCTCATCCGCCCGATCCGGCCGGAGGACGAGCCGCTGGTGGTGGACTTCCACTCCACGCTCTCCGACCAGAGCGTCTACATGCGCTTCTTCCACGCCATGAAGCTGAGCCAGCGCGTGGCCCACGAGCGGATGATCCGCATCTGCTTCAACGACTACGACCGAGAGATCGCGCTCGTCGCCGAGAACACCGACCCCGCCACGGGCAAGGCGCGGATCCTGGGCATCTCGCGCCTCAGCAAGATCCACGGCACCAACGAGTCTGAGTTCTCGCTGCTCGTCAACGACGCCTACCACGGCAACGGCCTGGGCACGGAGTTGCTGAGCCGGCTACTGGACGTCGCCCGCGACGAGAAGCTCGGATGCGTCCTGGCGGATATCCTGCCCGAGAACTACCCCATGCAGCGCGTCTGCCAGAAGCTGGGCTTCGTCCTCAAGCTGGCCATGGGAGACGACATGGCCAAGGCGCGGCTCGACCTGTAGCGGACTGGACCGCGAGAAACCACGATGGATGGCGAACCGACACGAATCCTGCTGGTCGATGACGACCCGGCCAACGCCGCCGCCCTGCGCACGGCGTTGGCCGAGCGCGCGGGTAGCCAGTTCCAGATACTCCACGTCCGCCAGCTGGCCCACGCCCTGAAGTTCCTGGCCGAGGAGCCCTTCGACGTGGCCCTGCTGGAGCTGAACCTGCCCGACAGCCGCGGCCTCAACACCCTCCAGCGCATCCGCCGGCAGGCGCCGCAGGTGACCACCATCGTCTGGTCGCGCCAGGACGACGAGGCTGGATCGGTACGGGCGATCCAAGCCGGGGCCGACGACGTCCTGGTTAAGGGCCAGTCCGACGGTGTTACGCTGGCGCGGAGCATCCGCCACGCCATCGAGCGGCACGGCATCGTCGAGACCCTGCAGGCCTTCGACCGCCAGAAGTCGGACTTCATCGCCACGGCATCGCACGAGATGCGCACGCCGCTGGCCATCATCCGCGAGTTCGTCACCCTCGTCCTCGATGGCCTTGCCGGGCCCGTGACGCAGGACCAGACCGAATGCCTCACCTCCGCGCAGCGCAACTGCGACCGACTGGCCCAGCTCCTCAACGACCTGCTGGACATGACCCGCCTGGGCCGGCAGGAGGCCGAGTTGCATCGCCGCCGCATCAGCATGGCGGCCCTGTTGAGGCAGTGCGCCAACGACTTCCGGCCCATGTGCGATGGGAAGGGGCAGTCGCTGACGCTGGAACTCCCCGACGGCCTCCCGGACGCGGTCTGCGATGCCGCCAAGATCGAGCAGGTGATGGTGAACCTGCTGGGCAACGCCACCAAGTTCACGCCGGAAGGCGGCTCGATCACGATCCGCCCAGGGTTCGACCAGCACCTGCTATGGGTGGAGGTGGAGGACACGGGCCGCGGCATCGCCGAGCACGACCAGGAGCGGGTCTTCGAGGCTTTCGTGCAGGTCGACCGCGAGGCCGGTCCGGGCATCCGGGGCACAGGGCTGGGCCTGGCCATCACACGGCGGCTGGTAGAGCTGCACGGCGGCTCCGTATGGGTCTCCAGTGCGCCCGGCAAGGGCAGCCGGTTCGGCTACTCGTTGCCCGCGTACCATGAGGGAGCCGAGCTTCAGGCGGTGGTCACCGACACCTGGCGCACGGTTCGCGCCGGAGCGGCGCCCCTGGTACTGGCGGTCGTCTACGCCGAAGGGCTCAGTTCGGCGGCGCCGGAGCATCGCGAGAGCCGTCTGGCCGGCATCCATGACGCCATGCGGGCGGTTCTCGATAGCCTGGGCGACGGCTTCATCTCGACTTGTGAGTGCTTCGTGGCATTCGCCATGCCGATGGGGCGGGCGCGAGCCATGTCGGCGCTGCGGAGCCTCGGCCATGCGTTGCCGCCCCTGGACCCGCAGGACGGGGGGCTCGAGTATGCCGTGGCTGAGTTGTCGCGCAACGCCTCCGCCGACGAAGGGCTGACCAGGGTCTGCGAGCGCTTCAGCATCCCTGCGTAGGCCGCGGGGCGGCACCCGGGTCGCGCCCTTTCCGGCCCGATGTTAGGTAAGCTGCACCATGCGGCGGCATGCGGCTGTGACGCCTGCATTGGAGGTGAGCGATATGGCCAAGGCCACGGTGATGATCGTGGACGACGAGCAGGAGATCATCCGGGCCGTTGCGATGCGGCTTCGGGCGGCCGGCTACGCAGTCACCTTCGCTACCGATGCGTCCATGGCCATGCACGTTGCGGTGCGCGACGAACCCGACCTCGTGATCCTCGATATCAGTATGCCCGGCGGCACGGGCTTTGATGTGGCGCGCCGGCTCCGGTCCAACGCCAAGACCATGTTCGCCCCGATCATCTTCCTTTCGGCCCATGGGTCGCAGACCAACAAGCAGATGGCCGAGCAGGGCGGCGCAGTCGCCTTCATGACGAAGCCGTTCCGAGGCGAGGAGCTGCTGAAGATCGTCGACGAGACACTGGGCAACGCCTAGGACACCGAGCGGGTCCGACCGGCCCGATTTCGCGCAGTTCGGAACGTAACTGGCGGAACTTCCCCCCGATACAGTACACTGTGTGATCTGTGCGGATCGGCCGCGCGGGTGAGAGCCATCCCAAGCCTGCATGGGCCCGTGGGTGGCCCGAAAGGATGGGAGATGGCGAAGAGGATCTACGTCGGTAGCTTGCCCTATTCGGTGACCGAGACGCAGCTTGAGGACTTGTTCGCGCAGTTTGGGCAGGTCAACGGCGTTGATGTCATCAAGGACAGGGAGACGGGCCAGCCCAAGGGCTTCGCGTTCGTGGAGATGGCGGACGCATCCGAGGCGCAGCTGGCGATGGACAAGCTCAATGGCTCCACGCTGGGCGGCCGCACCCTGGTGGTGAACGAGGCTCGCGAGCGTGATAGCGGCGGCGGCCGCGGGTTCGGCGGCGGCGGCGGCGGCGGCTACGGCAACCGCAGCGGCGGCGGCGGCGGCTACGGCGGCA
>CAISJD010000193.1 GCA_903885605.1 uncultured Chthonomonas sp.
CGATGTCGCCACCGGCGGCGGCGTTTGGAAGAGCCTCGTGAACACCCCCGCGGTGCTGCATCAGTTCAACCTGAACATCACCAAGAGCTGGGGCGACGCTGGTTCCGTCAGCGCGACCATCGTCAACTCGAACTACAAGGGCTACGTGAACAACTGGACCGCCATCGCTACCGGCGCCCCCGTCAACACCAGCCCCGTGCAGGACACCTACCTGGACCAGTTGGTCCTCTCGGCCCCGTTTGCGGGCATCGGCCAGAACGGCAACCTCACGGTCGGCCGCTTCGGCTTCGCGCTGACCCCGCTGACCCTTTCCAAGGTCTCCGTGGACAGCTACCTGACCAACCCGTTGGTTGACGACGGCCAGCTCCGCCTGGACGGCTTCAACCTGAAGACCGGCATGGGCAGCGTCGGCGTCAACTTCTTCGCCGGCCAGACCAGCCGCGCCACCGGCACCGACGGCATGCCGTACGCCGTTCCCGCCGCCGGCGCTTCCTCCTCCGCCATCTTCGCGGCGGACGGCGGCCAGCTCGCCAAGCCGCTCGCGATGGTGTATGTCGGCCAGGCGATCGTCGACCAGGTCGGCGGCCTCGAGGCCAAGCTGCCGCTGAACATTGCAGGCGGCGCTCATGTCGGCGTCCGCGCCACCCTGGCGACGGGCACCGGCGGCGTTGGCTTCACCAACGTCCAGACCATCGGCGCCGACGCCGGCGTGAAGCTGAGCGACAGCGTCAACTTCACCGGCGAGTGGGCCAAGACCAACACGGGCACCGGCCGCCTGGGCTCCGTGAACGTGCATGAGAACAATGCCTTCAACGGCAACCTCACGCTCGGCACGATCCTCGGCGTCGACCTGTCCGCGGGCTACAAGTACATCGATCCCCTGTTCTACGCACCCGGCTACTGGGGCAAGATCGGTAACTGGTACAACCCGACCAACGTTCAGGGCCCGTCCGTCCGCCTGAACAAGGGCCTCACCTCCAAGATGGGCCTGACCCTGGGTGGCGACTATGTCTTCGCCGCTCGCGACCGCGCCGCCGCCTACAGCCTCGGCAAGGACGACGAGATCTATCGCGCCCTGGCCGGCCTGAAGTGGGACGTGAGCGAGAGCCTGACCGCCTCCGTCGATTGGGAAGGCGTCTACTGGAAGCTCCAGGGTGCGCACGGCGCCATCGGCACCGCAGCGACCAAGGTTCATCCGACCGAGCAGTACATCACCCTCGGCGCCGGCTACAAGTGGAACGAGGCCGCGAACATCAAGCTGGGCTACCAGCTGGGTTCGTTCGACGGCCACGGCTTCCTGACCGCCGGCGGCGGCCTGGGTGGCTACAACTACAACGCCTTCACCTCCACGGTGAACGTCAAGTTCTAGGCCCCAAGCCGTTCGAGTCGTAAGAGAGACCCTCGCCCGAGTGTTCGGGCGGGGGTCTTTCTTTGTGCGCTGGATGTATCATAAAGTGAAGCTCCGGACGCAGCCCTGCGTCACTCGGACCGGCCGGACGGAGACAGGAGGCGTTTGATGGTACAGTCAGCCGTAGTGGCGCTGGCATTCCTTGCGCCGTGGCTCGGGCACGGCGACAGGTTCCCAGCCATGGGCTTGCCCCAAGGCCCGTCGGCCACGCCGCCCCCCAGGGCGACCAATCCGCACAAGGCCATGCAGTGGCGTCGTCTCACCTGGCAGGACGAGAACGGGCGCGTCGAACCTGGAGCGCTGAAGAAGGCCCTTGAGCAGCGCCGCGCCGGCATCCGCCAGAACGTGCACCTCATGTCGGCCGTGCCCGGTATGTTCTGGACCGAGCGCGGACCTCAGAACGTGGCCGGCCGCTCCCGGTCGGTCCTCATCCACCCGTCGCAGACCAACAAGCTCTGGGTGGGATCCGTTAGCGGCGGCATCTGGTCCAGCATCGACACCGGCGCCACCTGGACCAGGGTGAATGACTGGATGGGCTCACTGGCGATCGGCTGCATGGCGATCGATCCCGCCAACCCGAGCATCATGTATGCGGGCACCGGCGAGGGCCAGTTCAACATTGACGCCATCGGCGGAGCAGGGATCCTCAAGTCCACCGACGGCGGCGCCACGTGGGCGATCCTCTCCTCCACGTCAGCTTGGACCGATTGCGTCTGCAGCATCTCCGTCTCCCCCACCGACCACAACGTACTGCTGGCGGGCCTCCGTTATGGCGGGATCTACCGCTCGTCCGACGGCGGGGCCACGTGGACCAATCCGCAGTGGACGCAGGGCTCTTTCTGCGTGGCGTTCCACCCGACCGACGGCACCAAGGCGGTCGCCTCGGTGATCGACTACGACTGGGGAGCCAATGACTGGTTCCACCGGGCCTACTACACCACGGACGCGGGCCTGACCTGGACAGGCGCCGCCGGGCTGGACCAGATTTGGGGCTTCGACAGCCGCATCACGCTGGCCTATGCGCCCAGTAGCCCGACAACGGTATACGCCTCCTGCGCGGCGAACGGCGGCGTGATCTGGAGGTCCACCAACGGCGGCCAGAGCTATACCAAGGTCACCACATCGGGTACCAGCGGCGCCAACTGGTACGCCAACCCGCTCTGGGTCGATCCGACCAACGTCAACCACCTGCTCACCGGCGGAGTGGACATCTACCGAAGCACCGACGGAGGCGTCACGCTGACCCAGGCAACCGGCGGGTATATGCTCACCGAGCAGCCCCACGCCGATGTCCACACGATCGTCAGCGCGCCCGGCTTCAACGGCTCTTCGGTCAAACGCGTCTACGCCTGCACCGACGGCAGCCTCTACACCGCCCCGGACATCTACGCGGCGACCACCAGCTCAGGCTGGTCACGGCTCGACGTGGGATGCAGGACCACGCAGTACTACGGCGCCGCCGGCAACGGCACCACGGGGAAGATCGTGGGCGGCCTGCAGGACAACGGGACGCTGATGCTGAACCCCGGCAGCAACGTGGCCACCCTCACCTTCGGCGGCGACGGCGGCTTCTGCGCGGTGGACCCGGTCGACTCCAACTACACCTACGGCGAGTACATCGCCCTGATGATGCACCGCTCCACCGATGGCGGCTCCTCCGCCTCGTGGATATACAGCGGCATATCCGATGCGGGTAGCTACGCCAACTTCATCGCCCCATTCATCCTGGACCCGAACAACGTCAACCGGCTCCTCGCCGGCGGCTCCAGCCTCTGGCGTAGCGACAACGCCAAGGCAGCAACCCCCACATGGAGTGCCATTCGACCGGCCGGCTCCGACGTGATCAGCGCCATCGCCGTGGCGCCGGGCAACTCCAGCATCGTCTGGGTCGGCCAGAACGACGGCGTGATCCAGAAGACGACCAACGGCACCGTGGCCTCGCCCACCTGGGTCGACATCGACAACAACGGCGCCACCAACCCGCTCCCGAACCGCTACGTGACGCGCATCGTGGTGGACCCCGCCAACAGCCAGGTGGTTTATGCCTGCTTCGGCGGCTTCGCGGCGGACAACATCTACGTCACGCGGAACGGCGGAACGACCTGGACCGCCTGCACCGGCACGGGGTCGGGCAAGCTGCCCGAATGCCCGGTCCGCGGCCTGGCGCGAGACCCGCGGAACGCGTCGATCCTATACGCGGGCACCGAGGTCGGCGTTTTCGCCACCTCCGACGGCGGCGCCAACTGGACGACCAACGAGGCGGGCCCCGCGGCGGTCTCCGTCGATGAGCTCACCTTCATGAGCAACTCCCTGACGCTGCTGGCTGCGACGCACGGCCGCGGCATCTGGACCGCCGACCTCTCCGTTCCGGCCGTGGCGTCGGTGGCTGTGGCTCCGAACACGCTGGCGGGCGGCGCCTCGGCGGTGGGTACGGTGACCCTCAACCGGGCCGCGCCCTATGGCGGCTGCGTCGTAACGCTGAGCAGCAACCACGCCAAAGCCACGGTGCCGGCATCGGTCACCGTGCCCGCCGGCCAGGCCCAGGCCACCTTCTCGGTGACCACCGCCTCCGTGACCTCGCAGGTGATCGCCACGCTGACGGCCACGCTGGGCGGCTCATCTCAGCAGTGCACTCTCACCATCAACGTCCCGGGCATCCCCACCACGCTGAGCGTGGCCGCCGCATCCGGGGCTGTGGGAGCCACGGTGAATGTCTCAGCGGCGCTGTTCCGCACCGAGACCTCAGCGGCCATCTCCGGCGCCACGGTGGCCTTCACAGTGGCGGGCACGGCCGCAGGTTCGGCCCCGACGAACGCCTCCGGTGGCGTCAGCCTGCCCTACATCATCCCTGAGGGCGCCGGGCCCGGCAGCAGGACCATCGCCGCAAACTACGCGGGCGACGCCGTCTACCAAGCCGCGAACGGTTCGGCGGCCCTCACGGTCAGCAAGGCAAACACCAGCGTCTACCTGCCCGACCGTAGCCAGACCTACACCGAGAGCATCCGCCTCAAGGCGTACTGGCGCCGCCTGACCGACAATGCGGGCAAGGCGGGCCTGACCATCACCTTCAAGGTGGCCGGCACCAGCGTGGGCACAGGGGCCACCGACGCCACGGGGTACGCCTACCTCGACTGGACGGTCACGGCCGGGGCAGCGTCGCGGACGCTGGCGGGCGAGTTCGCCGGCAATACCTTCTACAACGCCTCCACCGGCAGCGCCACCCTCACGTCGACCACCGTGGCCACCAAGGTCTACGTAGTGGACCGGACCAACGTCAAGATCAAGACCTACACGGTCCTGAAGGCCTACCTCTACACCACGGCCAACGTCATCCTGCCCGGCAAGACGCTGACGATGACCGTGGACGGCGCCTCGCTGGGCTCGCAGGCCACGAACTCCAGCGGGTACATCTCGTTCGGCTACACGGTGCCCGAGGGGACGGGCGCGGGCAACCGCGTGGTCGGCGCAAGCTGGGCCGGCAACGCGGGCTACCCGGCCTCCAGCAATACCGGGAAGCTGGGCGTGGTGCAGGGCAACCTCTACCTCTGGCCCTACGTGCGATCCGGCAAGCGGGGCACGGTCCACCCGCTGAAGGCCTACGTGCGGAGCCTGCCGGACTACGTGATCCAGCCCGGCAAGTCGATCACGTTCAAGGTGAATGGCTCCACCATCGGCTCGGCCAACGTGGCGGCCGACGGCTGGGCCACGGTGAACTGGTCCATCCCCGCCGGCGAGGCCACCGGCGCCCACACCGCCACAGCCGAGTTCGCCGGCGACGCATGGTACGTGGCGGTGACGGCCAACACGGCATTCAACGTAGTGCCGTAGCGGCAGACGGCGGAGGGAGGTCGGGCGGCCCCGGCCCGCCGTGGTTTCGATATGGCCCGCGTAACGGCGGCGCGGGCCTACTCAACCGACGGGCTGGGGTCGTGCGAGAGCGGGAGCTTCCCCCCGCGTGAGCCGACGCACCCAGCCGTCGATCGACTGCCTGTGCGGTGTCAGTGCTCGATGACGCCCAGGTCACCGCCGACCCAGCGCATGAAGAGCCAGGCGCCGACCAGGACACCGGCCAGGATGATGGGGCCTGCGATGATCGCGGGTAGCGTCAGCATGAGGTAGATGGCCAGCAGCAGGCTCAGGTTGCCGATCACCATGCTGCGGATGACCAGCTTCGGCCCGCCCTCGCGGTAGATCCGCTGGACCATACCCTCGCGCGCGCCGAACATGGCTCCGCACTGGCTGCACATCGTGGCGCCGGGCGCGTTCTCGGCGTGGCACATGTGGCAGATCACCCAACCCGCGCCTGCCGGGTTTGCCAGTTCGCGGCGCCAGCTATCGAGCTGCGCCTTGTGGTGCAGGGCCAGCCGGGGGTACTGCTGCACCACCCACTCCATCTGCTCTACGGCCCCGGCCAGGTCACCGCGCTTGGCCAGCACCTCCGCCATGGCGATGCGGGGCACCGGGTCCGTGGGGTCGCGCTCCAGGGCGGCCATGTAGGCATCGACCTTGCTGGTCTCCATGCCCTTCAGCGCCGAGGCGTCGGAGAGGCGGGAGAAGAGCGGGATGCCCACCGCGGAGGCCGCCAGAGCAAGGAAGACGACCAGCTTGACCGGAGTGGGGCCCGACACGACGGCCACCAGCATCGTCATGTAGACGACGATCGCCAGTAGCGCCACGATGGCGTCGACCTGCCCGTCGACCCACCAGGTGATGAGGCGGATGACGGGTATGGCGGCGAGCAACAGGGCGCCTACCAGGAGTGAGCCCGTCATGATCGCGCCGCCGAAGTCCACTGGCGTCCCTCCTCGGGCCTACTCGCGCTGCGCCAGCTCCCGATCACGCTCGCGGTCGGCGTCACGCTGGGCGATGCTGTCGCGCTTGTCGTACTCGCGTTTCCCGAGGCCCACGCCCAGCTCTACCTTGGCATAGCCGCGCTGGAAGTAGATCGAGAGCGGGATGAGCGCGTAGCCTTTGCGATCGACCGAGGCGGCGAGGCGGGCGATCTCGCTGCGGTGGAGCAGGAGCTTTCGCTTGCGCCGCGGCTCGGCGTTCCAGCGCGTGCCGTGCTCGTACGGCGTCACGTGCATGTTGTAGAGCCAGACCTCGCGGCCCTCGACCTTGGCGAAGGCGTCAACGAGGTTGGCCTGCCGGCCTCGGATCGACTTCACTTCAGTGCCCATCAGCGCCAAACCGGCGTCATAGGTCTCAACGATGGTGTAGTCGTGCCGCGCCTTGCGGTTCTGGATGGCCAGATGCTTGGCGTTGGGGTCTCGGACCTCGGGTTGTGCTGGCTGCTTCGGCTTCTTCATGGGATGGGCGCTCCGTGACGCCGACGGCAAGGTGCCGTAGAGGGTGATTATATCACGCGCGCGGCGGTGGACCCGCGGCCTGGCCCCAAGGCTACTACGCGGGGAACCGCAGCCGCGTTGCAGTGCGTCTAGTCAAGCGTGGCGCGACGGCGGGCGCCATGGAAAGGTCGGCTTCACCCATGGCGTACCCCAGGCGTGCCTTCACGCTCATCGAGCTTCTAGTTGTTATAGCGATCATTGCCATATTGGCGGCGATCCTCTTCCCGGTCTTTGCGCAGGCGCGCGAGCGTGCGCGGCAGATCGCCTGCCTCTCCAACGCAAAGCAGCTCGGCCTCGCGAACGCCATGTACATCCAGGACTACGACGAGACGGTCCTGCCATCGACCAACTACGGCGTACCTGCCTCCGACCCCCTGCGCGTCTGGCCACCGGTGGTTCAGCCCTACGTCAAGAACAGCGGCGTCTTCCTCTGCCCCAGCGCCTCCGGCTCAAGGTACACCGACGGCTGGGCCAACCGTGGCCTCTCGCCGATCGGCTACAACATGCTGACCGGCTATGACCCGCTGGGCATCGAGGCCCCCACGAGCACGGCGAGCCTGGCAGGCATCGACGAGCCGTCGCGCACCGTGCTGCTGGGCGACACGGCCAACGGTCCCACGGCAAGCAAGTATCGAGGCTACGTCTTCGACCCGATGAACGGCAAGGTGAACGCCTCAGACGTGCGCCTCTCAACGCCGCTGGTGGCCGACACCGACCTGGTGGCCGGCAGCGCGCTGACGCCGGCGCAACTCAAGCCCCTCTACTGCCGCCACTTCCGTGACGGCCAGAACCACGGCACAGCCAGCCTCATCTTCGCCGACGGGCACGCCAAGAGCTACACGGCTGCGGCGATCCTGGCGCAGGACGGCGGCGCCAACCTCATCTGGCGCTTCCGGTAACGGTGGCCTCCAGACGCCGGCGCGCCGCCGAGGCAGGATTCCGAGGGCTCCATGGTTGACCTAAGGGCGTGAACGCGCCCGGGCGTATGGTCACGCCCGGCCACCCAAGGAGAGACACATGAGCGACCAGAAGGTGCGGTTCGGCGTTATCGGCACTGGCGGCATGGGGTCGGGACACTGCAACCACATGAACCAGGTGCCCGGCGCTGAACTGACCGCGGTATGCGATATTGACCCGGACACGCTGGCCGCCGTTTCGGCCAAGCACGAGGTGCCGGCCTTCGCGCAGCCCGAGCTACTGCTGGATAGCGGCCTGGTGGATGCCGTGGTCATCGCCACGCCCCACTACTTCCATCCGCCCATCGCCATCGAGGCCTTCAGCCGCGGCATCCACGTCCTCTCGGAGAAGCCGATCGGCGTGACTGTCTCGGCGGCCGACCAGATGATCGCCGCAGCCGAGGCTTCGGGATGCACGTTCGGCGTCATGTACCAGATGCGCTCACTCGGCAGCACGAAGCTGGCCAAGCAGCTCATTGACGACGGGCGCCTGGGCGAGCTCTACCGCACCTCCATGGTGCTGGGCTGGTACCGAAGCCAGGCCTACTACAACTCGGGCGGCTGGCGCGCGACCTGGGCCGGCGAGGGCGGCGGGGTTCTCATCAACCAGGCGCCGCACTTCCTGGACCTCTTCGCCTACCTCGGCGGCATGCCGGTGAAGATGACAGGCTCCACCCGCACGCGCATCCACGACATCGAGGTCGAGGACGAGGCCTTCGCCATGCTGGAGTACGCCTCCGGGGCCCATGGCTACCTCTACGCCACCACCACCGAGTCGCCCAGCTACGAGCAGTTCGAGTTCTGCGGCAACAAGGGGAAGATCCAGATCCAGAACGGCGCGATCCGGTTCTGGGAGACCAAGGGCGGCATCCGGGAGCACTCGCTGGCGGCGACCCAGATGTGGGAGGTGCCCGAATCGCCGGAGGTGACCCTCGACATCCCGGCGGGGCAGGGGCGCCACATCGAGATCACCGAGGACTTCGTGCGGGCCATCCTGTACGGCGAGGAACTGCTCTCGCCGGGCCGCGACGGGCTGATGGCCGTGGAGCTGATCGACGGCCTGATCATGGCCGGACATACGGGCGAGCCTGTGACGCTGCCGGTCGACCGTGCGAAGTACGACGCGGTCATCTCCGAGCTACAGGCGAACTCCCAGGCCAAGGCCGAGGTGAACGCGCAGCGCGTGACGGACCCGCACTACACTACCTGACAGATTACGGCAACCATGGACAGCGGCCCCGCCTCTCCGCAAGGGGAGGCGGGGCCGCTGTTGCTTCGGCGCTGTTCGAGGCGGGTCCGCCCGGCAGCGTCGTGCGTCCTAGAAGGCGTAGCCCAGCGCGCCTCGAAGCATGGAGGGCGTGCCCTGGTCGTTGCCCTTGGCAAGCCAGTCGTACCGGAGCTCAGCGTACATCTTGGTGTTCAGCTTGGCGCCGAAGATGAGGCCGGCGCCGAAGCGGGTCACCCACGGCTGGCTTTGGCCCATGACATCGCTCTTGTAGGTGCCGGCGATCAGGCTGAAGCCGGCGTACGGGGTGAGGGCCCCGTCCTCCTCAAAGAGGAACACCTGGTCAAGCGAGACCGGGACATACTGGAACGACTTGTCCATGTTGGCGCCGTGGTAGACGAAGTCCGCGGTCAGGTTGGTGGTCCAGCCCTCGCCGTTGAACAGGCTCGGCACGCCGGGCAACGCATACTGGAGACCCAGGGACGGGCCGCCGTCGTTGGCGAGCTTGTGGGCGTCGGCGGTGGTCGACAGGTACGCACCGACCCGGAGGGTGAGCGGACCGGCGTTGGCAGTCGCCGAAGCGCCGATGACCAGAACGGCGGCGATCAGCGCCACTGCGCCCTTCATAAGGAACGAATTCTTCTTCATACGACAAGCTCCTTTCCCATTGTGTGGGAAGCATTGCTACGAGGGCCGAACCCAGATGCGCATACAGGCGCGTCGGGCGAATGCCCCGTCCGACGGGCCGATCGCCGGCCTCTGTCTGTTATTCTATCATACGGACGACCGGACGGACTGCCGGTTCCGGTCATTTGCCTCAGGTTGCCGCCCTGCACCGAAGGAGTCGCGCCAAATGAAGCCCCTGATGACCGGCCGAGCCCTCATTTCCGACATTGAGTCTTACGACCCGCCGCATGGATCGGTCGCATTTTGGTGGCTCGGACAGAACGGTTTTGCGCTGAAGGGCGCCGGATGCGTGCTCTACGTCGATGCATACCTCGCTTCGGACCCCGGCCGCCGGACGCCGCCGCTGGTGCAGCCGCACGAGGTGACCCATGCCGACGCGTTCCTGGGTACGCATGACCACTCCGACCACGTGGACCGCGTTGCGCTGCCGAGCCTTCTGCAGGCCTCGCCACAGGCAAGGTTAGTCGTCTCCAAGGTGACGGCCGCGAACCTCGTCCGCGACGGCTACGACGCCGGCCGCGTCATCGGCATCACCGAGGGCGACTGGGTCCAGGTGGGCCCGGCGCGCATCGGGGCCATACGGGCCGCCCATGAGTTCCTGGACCTGAGCGCGGAGCTGGGCTACCCGCACCTGGGCTTCGTGATCGAGCTAAACGGCGCCACGATCTACCATGCCGGCGACGGGGTGCCCTGGGAGGGCCTCCGCGCGGCCGTGGCGGCCTGCCGGCCCGACGCGGTCTTCGTGCCCATCAACGGCCGCGACGCCGAACGGTACCGCGCGGGCTGCATCGGCAACTTCACCTTCCAAGAGGCCGTCGACCTGGTGGGAGCGGTGCGCCCTCGCCTGGCGGTCCCCATGCACTACGACATGTTCGCCGGGAACAGCGAGCAGGTCGAGCGCTTCACGGACTACCTGGACGCCAAGTACCCCGGCATCCCCTGGTGGACAGGCAGCCCGGGGTCGCGCGGGCTGGTCCGGTCGTCATAGCGTCTACGGGACGGGGCCGCCGGGCCTCGTGCGGACGCGGAGGTTCAGTTCCTTGCCCCGAACGACGGCCCCGATCACTGTCAGGCCGTTCTTGGCCGCGCGGGCGCCCAGCGCGTCGGTCACCTCGTCGGCCAGACGCTGGGCGATGGAAGCCGGAATGCTGAGCCGGCCCAGCGACAGGCCGGATATATCGAAACGTACACCTCCGTCGGCAGCGACGCGGGGCTTGAGGTCGACCGCCAGCGTAACGGCGAGCGCGCCCACCGCACGCTTGGCGGAAGCGGTCATCTTGCCGCCGGCGATGCGGACGGTGGGATCCGAAAGGCCATGCTCGGCCAGGCCCGACGTGGCGTTGGCCTGCTCGATCAGCATCAGGTTGATGGCGTCCTCGTTCAGGACCACCTCACCCTCGCGCTTCTGGCCCGCTCTGGACGCCTCCTGAAGCTCCTGCGTGCTGCGCTCCGCCTGGTCGAGGCTACGCCGGGCGACCGTCTTCTGCGTCTCGGTGAGCGTCGCAGGATCGACCGTGGGCGCGAAGATGAGCGCCACGGTCAGCAGGATGGCGAAGACGACCACTCCGATGGCGATGAAGCATCCTCCCCGGAGGTTCTCCCCGGAGGAGCGCTGCCGGCGGCTACGTCTGGGGCCCCGGAAATCGGGAAGAACTGATTCGGGCATGATGCGGCTCTCCTGGGTCGGCTCTGCCGCCCTACGCTCCGAAGCGGTCGAACAGCAGGCCCCAGCGGAGGCCCCTGCAGCTGATCTCGACGCCGGGGGCGCCGGCCAACGCGATGACCTGGCTCATGATGATGGCGCCGCCCAGGATCACGTCGGCACGGGCGGGGTCAAGCCCGGCAATGGTGCGCCGCTGCTCCACGGTCGCGCCGGAGTAGAGGCGGATCTGCCCCGCCACGGCCTCGGCGCTGAGGTGCAGCCCGTGCAGGTCCGCCAGGCTTCCGCCGGCCGCCGTCAGCTCAACCGAGCCCATGTTGGTGGCGGTTCCACCCACCGCCACGAGCCGAACGCCGGGGCCGGGTGCGGGGAACACCTGAAGCGTCTGTGCCGCGGATGCCGTGGCCTCTTGCAGCTGGGATATGGTGGGAGGGTCGCCCCGGAGGTGGGCCTCGGTGAGGCGGACTGCGCCCAGCCGCAAGCTCACCCGCGCATCGATGGAGCCCTCGACGTGGCCCACGATCAGCTCGGTGCTGCCGCCGCCGATGTCCATGACCATGAGCGGCGCGGCGTGGCGCCATCGGGCATCGGAGCGGACCGCCAGGTACGAGAGCCGCGCCTCCTCGGTCCCGTCAATAGCGTCAACCTGCAGGCCCAACTCGCCCGCACGGCTGATGAACTCATCGCGGTTGGCAGCGTCGCGCAGGGCCGAGGTGCCGACGCAGGCGATCCGGGCGACCCCGTGATGCGCGCAGAGGCCGGCCACCTCCTCCAGCGCTGTCAGGGTGCGGCGCATGGCCGCCTCTCGAAGACGACCGGCGTGGATGCCCTCGCCCAGGCGCGCAGCCCAGGCGCGCTCGTCAAGCACGGTTGTTGCACCGTTCGGTTCACGCTCGACCAGAAGCGCCTTCACGGTGTTGGAGCCGATATCGACGACGGCCACACGCTCCATGCCGGCCTGGCCGGTCAGTCCTGCAACCCGCAACAGCCGCCGCAGCCTCCATTGCGGGAGTTGATGCCGCAGGCGCCGGCATCCGACGAGGGCGTGCCGCAGGGCGTCAGGTTCCTGCCCACGGCGAAGGCAGAGATCATGCGCCCCACATCGGCGCCGCCACACTCGGGGCAGTCCGGGGCGGACGCAGATGCGTTGCGCTGGAGGCTCTCGAAGGTATGGCTGCAAGCGGAGCAGCGGTACTCAAAGATCGGCATATACGGCGCCCTCCCGGCGCGGCCCCGGCGACATCAGCCGAAGGTCGCGCGCATCTTCTCGCAATAGTAGCGGACCATGTCGAACTCGGCGTCCGGCGCGATCCGGTGGTCGGGGCACGGGATGAACCCGCCCAGGTCGACGATGGCCTTCAGGCGCTCTACCTCGGCGTCCACGGCGGCCCTGTCCAGGGCGAAAACGCGCTTGTCCATGCCGCCTACTCCGCGCATATCGCGGCCGTACTTCTCGCGCCAGGGCGTCAGGCTCGCCTGCCAGGTGCCTACCTCGATGGGGAACATGGTGTTGACCCCGTTTTCCAGCCAGATGGGCGCCAGGGCGTCGATCTTCCCGTCACAGTCCAGTGATACGATGTCGAGGCCGTGCTTGTTAACCAGTTCGGTGATCCGGCGGTAGTGGGGGCCGACCTTCTGCCGGAAGATGCGCGGCGCGATGAGCGGGCCGTTCTTGAAGCAGATGTCCTCCCAGAAGTGGGCGAAGTCGCACCTCGCGCCGGCGGCCAGGGCAGCCTCGACGCAGCGGTAGCAGAGGTCCCCCACCGTGTCGACGATCTCGGTGAAGAGGTCGGGATCGTCGGAGTAGAGGTAAGCCGACCCCTCGACGCCGATCCAGTTGCGGATCTGGCCGTAGAGGCTGCCGCAGTGGAGGCCGATGGGCGCATCGCGCTCGGACGGGTCGGGCATGGCGGCGCAGGCTTCGGCGGCGACGCGGTCCGCGTGCCACTCCAGGCGGGGCAGGTAGTGCTCCTCCCAGGCGGCGCGGTTCTTGAGCAGGTGGTCGATCTCGGCGGGGATGGAGCCGGTATCGGGCTTCTGGAGGATGATCATCCCGTCGCCGTTGAGTACCGCGCGCGAGCCGTCCGCGTACTCCTCGACCACGCGGGCCTCGAAGCCCGGCCGCAGGCCGGTGTTCGGATAGACCATGCACTGCCAGTTGAAGTCGAAGCCGAGCTTGGCGGCCAGCGCGGCGTCCACCGCGTTGCCGTCGCCGTAGCCCGTGATCTCGTCGGTGGTCAGGTGGCCCTCGTCGCGCCACTTCTCCAGCGTCTCGCCCCAGTAGCCGAAGTGGACCAGTGGGAGGCGGTCATAGGGCTGGTAACGAAGGATGGCCAGGGCTCGTTCGCGGTTGGTCATGTGCTGGGTCACCTCGGGCTATGCAGGTCGGGGAAGCCCCGCCGGTTCATCGTACCCCGCTAGCGGCCCCGGACGGTAGGGTCGGCTTGCGGGACGCGGCGCAGGGCCGGCGGCTCGTTCCGTGTCAGATCGCCCACGGGCACGGTGCAGAGGGATCGAACGCCGGTGAAGGCCGCGTCGAAGCAGAGCGTGGAGCCGAGGCGGTCCCAACGCGGGTGCAGATCCGCCACCCAATGGTGCCGGATTTCGGTCCCCACGAACCGCCGCGGGTGCCGCACGCGCAGGATGTCGTGGCGCGCGCCGGTCTCCATGTCGAGCAGGATCAGGGTCTGCAGGCGCCGTCGGTCGGGGTAGGTGTCGGTGACCATCCATCGGCCGCCGTGGGCGAACGAGGGGTGGCCGTCGCTGGTCAGGAGGTCGAGCCCCACCGGCTCGGGCGCGCCGCCGCCGTCGGTGAACTGGTAGTAGTGGTCGCGGGCGTCGCCGGCCGAAGCGTAGGCCACCAGCCGGCCGGCGTCGCGCCAGCCCACGTGCGAGACCATGTCGACCGCCGGGAAGCGATAGAGCCCCGAGCCGTCGATGCCGCAGGCGACCATGCGCGTCCAGCGGCGGCCGTCCGGCGTGGTCCAGCGGTGAAAGAACTTGAACCGCTCGCCGGAGGGCGAGAACTGGCAGTGCGTCACCCAGTGGAGGGCGCCCTCCATGGTCGGCTCCGGGTCCATGGCGGCCAGCTGCGCCACCGAGTAGAGCAGATCGCTTCGGCCATCCGATGTCCGCATGGCCCAGATGCCGTGGCCCGCCGGAGCCGCGCTGCCGGCCTCGGGATCGGCGCCGTTGGCGTAGCCGTAGCCGGACATAGCGCGGTTGGAGCGGACGAAGTCATGCGAGACGGCCCACGCGCCGTCGGGCGAGAGGGCCGCGATGGGCCGCGGCAGGCGCGCCACCTCGTTGCCGCCGGGGTCCAGCACGCGCGCCACATGGCCGGAGCCGTCGAAGTCGTTGAAGGCCAGGTTGCCCGTCTTGCCCAGCCACTGGAGCATGGCGCCCTGATGCCAGTTCCATGCCCGTGTGGAGCCGATGCGCCGGTACTCCATCCAGTTCTCGCCGGAGAAGATGCCGATCTCCGCCTCGTCATCCGGTCCCGGCATGCGGCAGCGGATGGTCTCCTTGTGCGCGGCCAGGAGGCTGTTGTCGGGCGAGAAGGGGCTCTTGTCGTGGAAGCCGAAGAAGCATCCCTCGCGCACGGAGATGGGCGCGGCGCTGGTCTGGGCCGGGGCGGGCGCCAGGTCCATGAGCAGCAGGTAGAGGTCCCGCACCTTCCGCTTCAGGCGGTAGTTGCGCTTCACACGCTCGTAGACGAGCCGCTCCAGGGCGTTCACGAGGCGCCCCGGCCGCTTCGGCCCATCATCCGGTTCATCCATACGCGTATGCCGAAGGCGCGCTCCCGCAGGCCCACCATGAGGAGGCAGCGGGCCAGCGTCTTCAGCGCATCGGTGACCAGGTAGGGCGCGAGCTCCGCCTTCGGGCAGCAGAGCCAGGCGTAGTTCAGGCGGTGCTTGATACCGTTGGGCGATCGGATGTCCCAGAGCGAACGCACGAAGTCGGCCAGGCTCGCCCGCGTCGAGTAGGCATTGAAGCCGCCCGTAGTGGCCACGGAGTGGAAGACGCGAATGTCCCGGGCGATCAGCACCGGATAGCCCGCCCGCCGGGCGCGGTAGGTGTACTCGAAGTCGCTATGGTAGTGGGGCAGCGCCTTGTGGGCGATGTTGCCGATCCGGCGGGCAACCGCCACCGGCACGAAGGTAGCCAGGGCGCGGAGGCCGTCCACGGGCGTGAACTCGGCCACGCGCTCGCCGTCGCGGGCCAGGCTCCAGCCCTCATAGGGCCGATAGTTAAGGGACAGAGACCAGGATTTGATCGTGATCCCGGACTTGCAGATCCGGTCGCGGTCGTGGTCGTCAAGCACCATCGCGCCGAACAGCGCCGTGGGCTGCGCGGCGGCGACCCCGGCCGCGCGGGCGAGGAAGTCCGGCTCGAAGGTGATGTCGTCGTTCATCATCACCAGCACGTCCGCGTCCCCGGCCGCCTTGAGCGTCTCCTCCATGCCCATATGGACCGCGCCGCCCCAGAAGAGCGAGCCGTCGCCGGTGAGGATGCGCAGGTCCAGCCGGTCGCCGAACGCCGCACGGGCCTCGTCGGCGGTGCCGTCGGTGGAGCCGTCGTCCACGAGCCAGACCGTGAAGCTGCGCTCTGACTGCGCGGCCAGGCAGCCCAGCACGCGGAGCGTCGTCTGAACGCGGTTGTGGACCGGTATCACGATGTGGAAGTGCGTCGGCATGGGTCGGTGGGTCTCCAGGGGTCGGTCGCGGCGCGTTTCTGGAGTATGGCATACGGAGGCGGTACCATGAGGCCATGGAGGCATCCGCCATGACGTCGCCCGATGCGCCCCGCGCCATATTGCCGGCCAAGCCCGTGACCATCGCCCTCGTCGGCGGCTTCCTCGGAGCGGGCAAGACCACCGCCATCGGAGCGCTGGCCGCGGAGCTGATCCAGCGCGGCAAGCGCGTGGCCGTTCTCACCAACGACCAGGCCGCGGGTCTGGTCGATACCGTCCTGGCGGAACGGCTGGGGGTGCCCGTTGAGGAGGTCTCCGGCGGCTGCTTCTGCTGCCGCTTCGAGGACATGCTGGACGCCGTGGTGCGCATCCTCCCCTCGGAGCCTGACATCCTGCTCTGCGAGCCGGTGGGGAGCTGCACGGACATGGCCGCCACCGTCCTGAACCCGCTGAAGCTCTTCTACCCCGATGCGTTCCGGCTGGCGCCCTTCACGGTGCTGGCCGATCCCCGGCGCGTGCGGGAGTCCGTGCTGGGCGAGGAGCCCGAGCCGTTCGGTCCCGAAGTGGGCTACGTCTTCCGCAAGCAGCTTGAGGAGGCCGACGCCGTGATGCTCAGCAAGCTGGATACCCTCGACCACGCCGAGGCCGACCGTCTGGCAGCGCGGTTGGCCGAACGGTATGCCCGGCCCGTCATGCGCTGCTCGGCGATCACCGACGACGGGATCGAGGCCTGGGCCACGTACCTGCTCTCCGGTGTCCCCGCCGGCGGCCACGTGCTGGCCGATATCGACTACGACACATACGCCACCGGGGAGGCACTCCTCGGCTGGCTCAACGCCACGGTGCGGGTAACCTCGGAGACCGGGATCGACGGTGCGCGGCTGCTCACCGGCCTGCTGGAGGCCGTCCGCGCGGCCTGCGCCGCCGACGGCGCCGAGATCGCCCACCTGAAGGCCGCGCTGGACGCACCGGGCGCCTTCTCACGGGCGCACCTCACCTCCACGTCCGGTGCACCGGCGCTGACGGCCTGCGATGCCCATCCCCGCGAGGCGCAGCTGATCCTGAACGCGCGCATCGGCATGGAGCCGGAGCGGCTGCGGCAGGTCGCCGAGGAGGCCCTTCGCCGGGCCGCCGAGGCTGCAGGCGCCCGCGCCGACACTGAGATGCTGCGATCCTTCAGCCCCGGCTATCCGACGCCCCCGTACCGCATATCGGGCGCCACAGGCTGACGGGTCGGCTCGGGGCGGTTCCCGGCACGGATGTATACTGTGAGGCGTATTGCCTATTACTCCTGCCGCCTCGCCGAGCCCGTCCCGTGGCCGCATTCGATCCCATCGTAAGGAACCCCACCCATGACAAACGCACGTCGACACAGCGCGTTCACGCTCATCGAACTGCTGGTAGTCATCGCCATTATCGCGATCCTGGCAGCCATCCTCTTCCCCGTTTTCGCGCAGGCGCGGGAGAAGGCCCGCCAGGCCTCCTGCATCTCCAACACCAAGCAGTACTCGCTGGCCACCAATATGTATGTGCAGGATTACGACGAGACGATGCCCATGGGCTCGTACCCGGTCAACGGCAACCCGCCCGCCGGCTGCATCGGCACCTACTACTGGGCCGTGACGCCCTACGTGAAGAACAACCAGATCACCCAGTGCCCCACGGAGCCCCGCGCCCTGAACCTGGCCGAGGTGGTCGGCTTCCCCTGCGCGGGCTCGCCGCCGTACAACAGCTACACGGTGAACAGCGCGGTCTTCGCCAACGCCTACTACCCGACCTTCAGCCCGGTGAGCCTGGCCGCGATTCCCAGGCCGGCCGACACCATCGGCGCGTATGACGGCAACGTGGGCATGGGGCCGATGAACAGCCAGACGCAGGTGGTGCAGGCCCGCCACAGCGAGACCTTCAGCGCCAACTTCATCGACGGCCACACCAAGGCCATCAAGGCCACGCAGTTCGGCACGACCCAGCAGTTCACGGTCATGGGCCCCGGCAAGTCGCTGACGACGTGGAAGGTGGGCGCAGGCGGCGGCTTCTATGCCGGCGGTATCGAGTGCGTGGGCATCCCGCAGTAGGCGGCTGAGAGGCGCGCCGCCTCCCGGAGGCGAACATGGCCGAGCGGCCCAACATCCTGCTCATCATGGCGGACCAGATGCGGGCGGACTGCCTGGGCTGCACCGGCGCCGGTGCGGCCCACACACCGAACCTGGATGCGCTGGCCCGCCAGGGCATCCTCTTCAGCAGCGCCTACAGCTCGACGCCCTCCTGCACCCCTGCGCGTGCGGGCCTCCTCACCGGGTGGTCGCCCTGGCGGCACGGGATGCTGGGCTACGGCCGGATCGCCGGCAGCTACGCCAACGAGATGCCGCGGATGCTGGCCGACGCGGGCTACTCCACCACGGCCATCGGCAAGCTCCACTACTTCCCGCAGCGGCATACGCACGGATTCCAGACCGCCCTGCTGGACGAGTCCGGCCGGGTGGAGACGCCGGGGTTCGTCAGCGACTACCGCCAGTGGTTCAAGCGCGAGGCGCCCGACCTGGACCCCGACGCCACCGGGCTGGGATGGAACGACTTCGACGCCCGCACCTACGCCCTGCCCGAGCGCCTCCACCCGACGCAGTGGACCGGCGACCGCGCCGTGGAGCGCCTCTCCGAGGTCGACGAGAGCCGCCCCTTCTTCCTCAAGGTCTCCTTCGCCCGCCCGCACTCGCCCTACGACCCGCCGGAGCGGCTCGCGCGCCGGTTCGACGGGGCCGCCGTGCCCGCCGCCGCCGTGGGCGCCTGGGCCGAGAAGTTCGCCCACCGGGGCGAGGAGCCCCGCAGCGACGCCTGGTGCGGCGACCTGGGGGCGGAGCAGGTGCGAAAATCGCGGCGGGCCTACTATGCCGGCGTGGCTTTCATCGATGAGCAGGTCGGCCGCATCGTGGAGGCGCTGAAGAGCCGGAAGCTGCTGGAGCGGACGCTTATCGTCTTCACGGCGGACCACGGGGACATGCTGGGCGACCACAACCTCTGGCGCAAGACCTACCCCTACGAGGGCTCGGCGCGCATCCCCATGATCCTGCGGTGGCCGGAGGGGATGGTACGCGCACGGCGCGGGCTGAAGAGCGGCAAGCCCGTGGAACTGCGCGACGTGCTGCCCACGTTCGTCGATGCGGCGGGCCTGCGCGCCGGACCTCACACCTTCGACGGCCAGACGCTGCTGGACCTGGTGCGCCGCCGTGATGCGCCCTGGCGCGAGACGCTGGACCTGGAGCACTGCCAGTGCTACGTCAGGGAGAACGACTGGAACGCCCTGACGGACGGCCGCATGAAGTACGTCTGGTGGGCCTACACCGGGCAGGAGCAGCTCTTCGACCTTCGCGCCGACCCGCATGAGCTGCGCGACCTGGCCCGGGAGCCGGCGCGGGCCGGCGAACTTGCCGAATGGCGTGGCCGCATGGTGCGTCACCTGACGCCGCGGGGCGACCGCTTCGCCAGGGACGGCCGCCCCGTGGTGCGCACGAAGTCCGTGCTCTACAGCCCCAACTTCCCGGCAGGCGACAAGCCGTAGCCGGAGGCGGCTACCGCCCCAGGTAGCCGCGCATCCTGGGAGCGATGGCCCCGGCTTCCAGTTCCCAGTGCGAGGTACGCCGGATGACGCCGTCGTCCGCCCGCCTGGGCTTGTGGCTCTCGTAGTAGGCGA
>CAISJD010000194.1 GCA_903885605.1 uncultured Chthonomonas sp.
GGAAGATGCGCCGGCATTCCGCCATCCAGAACTCGGAGTAGTCGGTCATGGATGCGCGGTACCAGGTGACGAAGTCGAGCCAGGCCGTGCGCGACGGGGCCGTGTGGCGCAGGAAGGGCCGCACCTCGTCGAGGCTCTCGTAGTGCGAGCGCCAGGCGGCGTTGAGGGCCTCGGCGTCGCCGTAGCGGTCCCGCAGCCACGCCCGCAGAGAGGCGACGGCGTCCGGGGCGCCGCACCAGTAGCCGCCGTGGGTGTGGTAGTCGCCGGGCCAGTTGCCCCAGACCGGGAAGATGGCCTCGCCGTAGTCGCCGCAGATGCCCGGCTGCACGGACTCCAGCACGCCCCACGGCCCGTAGTGCTCCGCGAAGGCCTCCAGCAGGCGGGTGATGCGCGGCCGGAACGCCGGGCTCCAGATCGACTCGATGGGGCTCTCCTTGCCGTGCTCCAGGCAGCGGAGGCCCACGTGCTCGGGATGCCGAAGCCACCAGTCCGGCGCGGCGTACTTGGGCCCGAGGAGCAGGAAGGGGACGTACTTCAGCCCCGCGCGGCGGATCGCCTCGACCTGCGGGTCATAGACCGACCAGTCGAAGCGCCCCTCCTCGGGCTCCATCTCCTTCCAGAACGTATAGATCTGCACGGAGGTGAAGCCGTGGGCCTTCACCTGCCGCAGCGCCTCGTCGGCGCAATCCTCCCCGAAGGGCACGCCGCAGACCACGACCTCAAGACCCCTCATGGCTCACCTCCAGAACCGCCGGCGCACGGGCACGGACGGACACAGACTACCACGGACGCCCGCCGCCGCTGGGACCCAGGCCGGCTCGGGCCCGCGGTCCGCCTGACTGTGAGCCGTCGTGCTTCGCGCGGCCCGGCCGGCGTTTCGGCATCACAGAGCCGGCTTCAGCCCCTCGCAGCGGACCTTCCAGCGGCCGTCCGCCGGGAATCCGGGCGCGTGGCCCGCCGGGGCGCCGTCCCATCCCGCGGCCATCATGGCCACCGCGTAGAGCAGGCCGCCATTGCCGGGCAGGTACGGGCAGGGGCCGCCTGTGTTGATGCCCCGCTGGTCGTACCGGTTGTTGGGGTGCGGGCTGAGCAGCGCCTCCACGGCCAGGTCCGGACGCCCGCAGCGGGCCGCGGCCATGGCCATCCAGGGGAAGTCCCAGCCCCAGCCCATGCAGTCCCATGTGGCGGCCATGTGTTCCACCGTGGCGCGGGCGACGGCGGGGTCAACCCCCTCCAGTGGGGGAAGCATGCCGTAGACGCCCAGCGCGTCGGGATGGCTGCCGCCGTGGACCTCGGTGCGCTCCGGCGAGAGGACGTAGAGCCCGTCGCGCATCGGCAGGGGCGCCAGGCCGCGCCGCACCTCGTCCCACCGGGGCTCGGCGGGTAGCCCCAGGCGGCGGCGCCACCTCTGCGCGGCGTCCAGCCCCCAGCGCCAGTAGGCCAGCTCAAAGACCGGGTCGTAGGTGGTCGGCTCCTCGCAGGCGGCCATCACCGGGCGCAGATGATAGACGCCCTGGGCGTCGCGCGTGGGGAAGTCGGCCATGTAGTCGGCGGTCTCCTGCACGATGTCGCGCCACTTCTCAAGCGTCTTGCGCGTGGGCCGGAGGCGGTACTCCAGTTCGGCGAAGAAGAGCGGGTGCGGCTGCTGCCAGTGGAGGACGAAGCTCCCCTCCCACGGCGCGGTCCGCCCTTCGGGCCCCACCTGCTTGCCCCACTTGGCGCCGCGATAGCCGAACTGGGCGGCCAGCCGGCGCGCCGTGGGGAGGAAGGTGCGGTAGCAGCCCAGCGCCTTGTCGGACATCGCCGGGCGGTCCCAGAGGCCGGTATGCGCCAGGTGCCACCAGACCATCTCCATGTGGAACTGGCCGTGCCAGGGGTCCAGGTTCGTCAGTCCGCACTCGGCCGGCGGCAGGCTCCCGGCGGAGTTCACGGCCATCTCGTACTGGGAGAGGACGATGCGCCGCTCCAGCTCCATCCAGCGCGGGTCCTTGCTTCCCGAGAGGTCCACCGCGCCGCCGCTACGCCAGAAGCGCTCCCAGTGGCGCGCAGCCGCCGAGGCGGTCGCCGCGAACGACGGCACGCGGTCCGTGCGCTCCGGCGCGAAGGCGCAGACCAGCTCCAGCAGGCCGTTGGAGCCGGCCGACAGCGGCAGGGCGTGGGGATCGCCGGCGGGCCGCGGCATACAGCCCCGCGACCAGGCCACCGACGCCACGTACCGGGCGCCGTCGGCGTCGCGGGTAAGGTCGGCGCCCATCCCGCTCAGGCGGGCCTCCCGGCGCGTGGTGTGTGCCTCCGGGCGCGACCAGTCGCCGATCCAATCCGGCCGCGCGTCGGCGGTCGGGTACGGGAACTCCACGGCGATCCGCAGGCGCTCCGAGCCGAGCAGGACCGACCGCGCTCGGACCGCCACGGCGCTGAGCTTCGGGTGGACGCAGGTCTCCACGGTGACCGCTTCGCCGTCGAGCATGAACCGCGCCGTGTGGAGCCCCGTCCAGAGGTCGTGGCTTCGCTCGATGCCGCTCACCTCCTCGGGGCGGACGGCATCGCCGTTGGGCCGGACGAAGCGGATGCGCACCAGGTTGAGCGGGTGCGGGTTGCGGAACATCCAGCCGTCCAGCGCGCGGTTGCCCGAGGCCTGCTTCATGTTGCCCAGGATGCGCCCCTGCTCCACGGTGCCCGTGGGCGGCACATCGGCGGGTGTGCATCCGGCGGGCAGCGGCTCCGAGTGCCAGGCCCAGTGCGAGAGCGTGCTGCCGGCGAAGGTCTGGAGGCCGGTGCCGTCGGCGTTGAAGCAGAACTCGCCGTTGCCCAGCGGCGTCACGCCCCGCGCCTCGTTCCAGTGGATGCTGTGGCGCGCCACCAGCGCCCTGCGGTCGATCCCGGCCTCGCCGTTCGACACCGTGGGGAGGGCCAGAACCGCCAACGCGCCCGCCGTAAGTCCGATCATCTGGGCTCCTTTGCGAGAACCGTCGGACAACGCGGCGCCCAGGGAAACGCCCCGGGCGCCGGTCTACCTGCTATGGACCCCGGCGGCCTCCGCCCGGGCCTGCGGGGGTGCTGAGCTGCGCGGCGTCCACCACCTCCACCGGGCCCAGCTTGGCCAGACCGGCTTCGATCTCGGAGCGCTCACCCACCGCGAAGACCTGCACACGGCCCTTGCCCAGGTAGGCTCGAGCCACGCGCTGGATGTCGGCGGGCGTGACGGCCTGGACCTTGGCCGGGTAGGTGTCCCAGTAGTTGGCGGGAAGGCCGTTGTTCACCAGCTCCAGCGAGCGCCCCAGGATGCCGTCGGGGCTCTCCAGGGTCAGCGCGAAGCCGCCCACGATGCTGGTCTTGGCCTGCGCCAGCTCCTTGTCGCTCACGGGCTCGTCCTGCAGGCGGGCGAACTCGTTGAGGAACTCCTGCGCGGCCGGGGCGGTGACCTCGGTGCGGACGCTGGCGCCGGCGGTCCACGTGCCGGTGTACTGGGTGGCGCTGAGCGCGGAGTAGGCGCCGTAGGTGTAGCCCTTACGCTCGCGGATGTTCTGGAAGAGACGCGCGGCCGAACCGCCACCGAGGATGCGGTTGGCCAGGACCAGCGGCACGTAGTCCGGGTGGTTGCGGGCGATGGCGATGTTGCCGAAGCCCAGCACGGTCTGGGTGGATCCGGGGCGGTCCACCAGGTAGATGGTGGTCTTCTCCTTCGGCGCCACCGTGATGGAGGGCGGCGCCGGAGTGGTCTCGGCGGGCCTCCAGTCGGCCAGGGCCTTCTCCAGCTTGCTCTTCAGCTCGCCGGCGCGGATATCGCCGGTCACACCCAGGATGGCGCCGTTGGGGCGGTAGAACGCCGCGTGGTACGCCACGATGTCGTCGCGCTTGATGGCGCGCAGCTCTTCGGGCTTGGGAGCCACGCGCTGCAGCGGAGTGCCCTTGTAGAAGACGCGGGCCTGCAGGCCGGTCATCAGGCCCGTGGGGTTGGTTCGCCGCTGGCCGCTCTGGGAGCGCTCGTTCTGCTGCAACCGGTCGAGCCGCTCCTGCGGGAAGGCGGGACGGAGCAGGGCGTCGGCCATGAGGCCGATGAGCACATCGGTGTTCTCAGAGAGGCCGGAGCAGCTCACCGAGGCCTGGATGGGCCCCGACGAGGCTCCGAGCTGCAGTCCCAGGCCCTCCGTGAGGTCGGCCAGCTGCTTGCTGTCGCGGTTGCCCACGGCCTCGGTGAGCATCGATGCGGTGACGGAGGCGACGCCGGGCTTCGGCTCATAGAACCCGCCGGCCCGCAGGCTCATGTTGAGGCGGATCGACGGCGTGCGGTGGTCCTCCAGCAGGTAGACGGCCAGCCCGTTAGCCAGTTTGAGCAACTTGGGCTTGGGGAAGCGGACCCGAAGCACCTCGCGCGCCACGGGCGCTTTGCCCTTGATGACCGCTCCGGTGGCCTCCTGCACGACCTCGGGCATCTCCTGGCAAACTCCCGGCAGGGCGAGCGCGGCCAGCCCCACGAGGGCGCCGGCCCTCTGCAGCATTCGGTTCATATCAGCGCTCCTCGCCGGCCGAAGTGTAGAAGCCCATGTCGACCTCCTCTTCGGGCGTGCAGATCAGGACGACGCGGTTGTCCTTCCGCAGGTACTGCTGCGCCACGCGCTGCAGGTCGGCGGCCGTGACCGCCTCGGCGCGCGCCAGCGCCGTATTCATGCGGCCCGGGTCGTTGTAGAAGATGGCGTTCTGCGAGAGGGCGTTGGCGCGGCCCATGGCGGTCTGCGTCCCGCCGCCGCCTCGGAAGCCCCCGCCGCCGATGGCGGAGGCGCGGGCCTGCGCCTTGGCCTTGGCCACCTCGTCCTCGGAGACGCCCTCCTTCTGCACTCGGGCCAGCTCTGCCTCCCAGGCGGCCTCGACCCTGGCGGTGGAGGCATTGGCCGAGAGCGTGGCCGAGAAGCTGAAGAGCCCCGGTCCCCTGCCGCTGAAGCCGCCCGCCGATGCGCTCATGGCCAGCCGCTTCTCGACGATGGCGGCGTAGAGGCGGCCCGTGCGGCCCCGGCTGAGGATGCTGCCGAGCATCTGCAGCGCCGGCGCGTCGGGATGGTCACCGGTGACGGTGCGGTAGGCGGCCTCGAAGCGGGTCGTGCGGGCCAATGGGTCGGTCATCGTCTGGCGCTTCTCGCCGCCCAGCGGCTTCTCGGCGATCTCGGGCGCGGGCGGGGCGGTCCCGGCCGGGATGGAGCCGAAGTACTTCTCGACCTTCCTGCGCGCGGCGGCCATGTCGAAGTCGCCGCACACGGCCAGCGCGGCGTTGTTGGGCGCGTAGTAGGTCCTGAAGAAGCTCCGCACGTCGTCCAGCGTGGCTGCGTTCAGGTCTTCCATGGAGCCGATGGTGCTGTGCTGGTAGCCGAAGCTGGTGTACGCGAGGCGGCTCATGGTCTCGGACATCTGGCCGAAGGGCTGATTGTCGTAGCTCTGCCGCCGCTCCTCTTTGACCACCAGGCGCTGGTTGTCGAGGTTGGCCTGGCTCACGTCCAGTGAGCGCATGCGGTCGGCCTCGAGGAAGAGGGCCAGGTCGAGCTGGTTCGCGGGGACGGCCTCGTAGTAGTTGGTTCGATCTTTGTTCGTGCTGCCGTTCAGGGTTCCGCCGATCTCCTGGACGACCTGCATATGCTCGCCGCGGCCCACGTTCTCGGAGCCCTGGAACATCATGTGCTCGAAGAGGTGCGCGAAGCCGGTGCGGCCGGGCCGCTCGTTTCGGGAACCCACGTCATAGGTGACGCTGACGGCCACCACCGGCGCGGAACGGTCCGGGCTGAGGATGACGCGGAGGCCGTTGGCCAATCGGTAGGCGGTGAACTTAACCTGCGGTACCCGGGCGCGCTTGGGCGCGGCGCCGGAGGGCGGCGAGGCGAACCCCACCGCGGCGACCGCAATCGCGGCCAGCCACATTCGCGAGGAGTTTGGCATGGGACCTCTCAGGAGAGTGATATCACTGCACAAGCGTAGACGGCGCGGACGGTTTGCCGCAACCGGGCGGATCACATTGCAGCCTCGGCGGCCTCGCGTGCGGCGACGGCCCAGGCCGCCAGCCGCTCGCCGTGGCCGCCCACGGTCTCCACGTCGCAGAGCTTCAGCACATGCTGCGAGCCACGCATGGCGGAGGCCAGACGGGCGAGGTCGGTTCGGGCGGCGCCGAACTCCTCCTCGAAGAGCACCCGCGTGGGGTGCGAGTGGACTTCGTAGGCGCAACGGTCAGCCAGGGCCGCCAGCACCGGCTCCGGCGGCGTCCATGGCCCGATGTGGAACAGGCGGAGGTTGGTCAGGCGGCCAATGATGCGCGCCTTGCGGGCGAGGTCCTCGCAGCCGTGGTAGTAGACCTTCCCGAAGAGGGCAGCCACCCGTGCGTTGTAGGGCTGCACGAACTCCTCGTACATTCCCGGCGAGAGCGAGGCGGCGCTCTGGGCGTGGACGTAGGCCCAGCTATGGCGCAGGCGGGGAGGGGCGGGCAGGTCGTCGTGGTACATGTGGATGGTCAGCCCGGCCTCGGGGTCGGCGTCGCCGGCGGCCTCGCGGCCCCGGTGGTAGGCGATGATGCCGGACGTGGCGATCTCCATCAGGTCGTGCACGAGGTCGGGCGCATCGACCACATCATAGAGGAGGGCGTCCATGCCGCGCATGCGGACCACCCACTCGAAGGGGCCGAAGTGCGCCTCGTCGTGGTGGACCTTCACGGGGAGCGCACCGCCGATCAGCTCGGTGGCCTCGGCGATGAGCCGGTCGGCCTCGGCCCGGTCGATGCGGTAGCGCGGCGGGCGCAGGCGAGGCAGGTCCTGCCTGCCGCCGATGGGCGGGACCGGCTTGTACGCGCCGGGCGCATCGGACTGGCGGCTGGGCAGGTCGATGCCCCAGAGCGGACCCGAACCGGGCAGCGGCGGCGCCCAGAGCCAGACGGTGGGGAGCACGGGCTCGTCGTCCGGGATGTGGCGCGCCTTCCAGAGCCGAGCCCGGAGCTGCACTTCGATGGCGCGCTCCAGGCCGTCGGGGCTGACAATGGCGGCGGCCGGGGCCAGCTCGCGCTCCCAGACGTGCGTGTACATGGCGTAGCTGACCAGCGGCCGCCCGGCGCGGAGCGAGTGCAGGTCGATCCAGAGGCGGCGACGCGCAAGATGCTCGGGAGAGGCCGCCAGGGCGGCTACCTCGGTGGCAAGGTCGGCCAGCATTGGGTTGGGCATGGTGCGCTCCTGTCCGCGGCGACCGCACATTCCCGGTGGCTCGGGCCTCCGTGCCCGAGTCTGCCGGAGCTCAGGCTTCGGGCCGCCGCTTCCGGCCGGCTGCCGGCGCGGAGGAACCGGCGCCCCCGGCGCCGAACCTCCTGCCGCATGCGCGCCTTCAGCATACCCATGGCCGCAAGCGCACGAACTCGCGATGAGGAGTTGGCATGTCCCCGATCCGACGTGGTGTGACCGCCGTGCTTGCGGCGGGCGCCGTGAACCCGGTCCTCCCGGTCCGCTGGCCCGTTCCGCCCGCGCGCCGGCAGGCCATCGACTACGCCCTGCCCGCGCAGGCCGACGCCTGGCTCAGGCACCCGATCCTCGGGGACCCGAGCTTCGACTCGTTCGTGCGGGAGCCAGGCAACCCCATCGTCCGCGGCTCCGAACCCTTCAAGTGGCCCGTGAACGTCTCCCTGCTGGAAGACCCGATCTCCGGCAACCGCTACGCCTACGTCGGCTACTACCTGGAGGGGTACGCCTTCGGCGCGGGCATGCCGGTGACGCACTGCCGGGTCCACAAGTCCACCGACCAGGGCAAGACGTGGAC
>CAISJD010000195.1 GCA_903885605.1 uncultured Chthonomonas sp.
CCGGAGTGCCTCTCGGCAGTTGGGGCCACCCCGCACCGGCGCAGCCATACCCGCCTTCGCACCCGCGACCGCGGCGGCGAAGCGCTCGCGGGCCAGCGGGTACTCCTTCCGCCGAGCGGCCGAATAGGCCATGAGTATGCGGGCGCGTGTGACCGGCACCAGAGCGGCAGGCCGCTTGGAGCCGGCACCAACGGCCTCAGCCGCCTTGGCCTCGGCGTCAGTGAGGCGCCCGGCGTTGAACGCGTCAACGGCAGCGTGCAGCGGGTCAGGCGGCGGCGCGACGGCCGCGCGGTTCGCGGTAGAGGCGGGCACCATCGCGCCGAAGCCGTGCGGGCTGTACACGTATCGGTGCTTGCGGGCATTGGCTGCGAAGAAGCAGACTCCTGTCGCGCCCACCGCAAGAACCGCCAACGACAGCAGCAACCAGCGCTTCATCATAGGCATGTCATACGTTCTTCTCGGCGGATACGCCAGCGGCTTCTGTTACCACAGGTGGTCGCCAGAGTGCACTACCTGTGCCACGACCTGACGAGGAGCTCCAAACATGAGACGAATAGCCCCCTAACGGATAGGTACAGACTGAATGCACATGCGACCACGTTCTCGTGCCCAGGTTCGAGGATCGCTGAAGTGTCCACGACGACGGCCGCACCGAACACCAGCACGCTAATAGCGCACACAGCCTGCACCAGCCATGTGATGTGCATCGCCACGCCAACGATGCCCGTCACGAGCACTGCGGCGAGCGCGCAGCACAGGAAGGCGCGCCAGTGTGAGAACCGGTGACCGCTCCACGCAACGTACATTGTGAGCACACCGACCATCGCGACAGTGGTCGTGACAGCCAACATGGTGACCCCCGGCGCACCACGTTCGATCAGCCGCAGCGTGGGACCGAGTACAGCGCCGTCGACTGTGCATGTGAGCGCGAGCATCGTCGCGCTCACTCGCGCGCTTGTCCCAGTAAGCCATATCGCCAGGGACAACACAAGCGATACGAACAGGCTGCCGGCAAGCCAGATCGGGAGCGCGCTCGCAGGCACAAGCAGGCCGGTACAGACGCACATGGCCGTCGTCCACGCCACGCCGCATGCCAACACGCCGTACACGCGACCGAGGCGCGCCAGCGCAGTTGCCCTGCTGTCGCGGACTGCGGTGCTGCCGGCAGTGAGTTCTGCACGGGTGGTGCAGATGCCTGGGCCTCTGGGCAGCCGCGCCGGGCGGATGCAGTATGCCATTGGTTACCTTCCTTATCTCCCAAGCACCGATCCCAGGCCGAGGACACACCAGCCGATACTGCCAACAACCCCGGCGCGCCGGTACTCCGGTCCGCACCGATAAGGGCGGACGCCTGCACAGCCCTGTTACCGATCCCGCGCATGATGGCGCGGTCTGCGAGCCACGTTCCACAACAGACCCGCGCAGACGAGCAGAACAGTGATGGCGGCGGCATTGGCCGCGTCGGACCAGGCGGCAACACCTGGGCTGACGGCAGCGAGCCGGGAGACCCGAGGTCCGAGTGCCCAGCGCTGCAGCAGCAGTCCCAACGCGCACGCCAGCAACGCAACTGCCTGCCACCTCAGGTCGCGGCCGCCCCGGCTAGTCTCGCGCGACGCGTTACTGGTCACAGGCGTGCCCTCAGATACTCAAGCGCAATGTCCGCCATATCGCTCCCGCAGTATAGGAGCACATTGCCAGCCGCTAAAACTGCTGCGCCCGTCAGGATACGCGTCACGCCCAGGGCCACAATCTGCCCGCCGACGGCCTGCATGACCATACCTGCCGCGCGCATACAATTCGCGAGTTGGTTGGTGATCTCCGAGCCCGTCGCCCAGACCTCCATCTGCCACATCTGGCCCTGGGCAATGCGAGCACGACCGACGCCCACGAGATGAGCGCCATAACCCATGATGGCGATACCCGCCGCCTGCAGGTAGGTTCCAAATGAAGCGAGCTGGTTGGAGGTCCACTCCTCCCATGTCCGTCCGGTGCGATCAGCTCTGGTCACCGGACTTCCACCGCAGTACCCGAACCAGTTCTCGCCCTGCCGCGCCGGATCCTCACTCACGAACGTCCCGGTAACCGGATCCATCCACCTCGCCCGCATGTAGATGAGCCCGGCGTCGTCCTCCGTCGGATGACCCAGCGCGCCCACATAGGCGTGCTTGCTTGTCGGCGAGCCTTGCGTCGCTCTTGGCGCACCGTAGACGTCCATCTGGCGGGCGCCCGTGATGTACCCGGACGGGCTCACTTCGGCGAGGACCGACCCCAGCCCATCGTAGCAATCCCAGCTCACCTGGGGGTTCTCGCCGCTGCCGGCACGCCGATACTCGGGACCCCGGGGCCCGCAGAGGTAGGTCACCAGGCCGGCATTCACGCCGCCCGTCGTGTTCTCCCGGATCACCGTCGAGATGCCCAAGATGTACTGCGTGGTCGCCTGTCCGTCCAGCGCGGTCTGGCAGCGCAGGCCGTCAGCGGCGTACGTGCAGGCGCTGGTGTGCTGGGCGGTGACGCAAGTTCGGAGCCTGTCTTGGCTGTCCCACGTGTTCGCCCGGCCACCACCGGTGAGCTGGTTGCCGTTTTCGTCGTTGGTGTAGGTGTTCGCGCCTCGGGTGAGAAGCATGTTCGCCGGGTTGTAACCGGAAAGCTCGCGGGTCAGCCCGTCGAACTGGAGCGACGTCCGATTACCCATGGCGTCGAACGCGTAGTTCTGCCAGTGCGCGTCGCCGTAGTTGGCGTACACCAGCCGATACTGCAGGTCATAGCTGTACGTCTCGGTGCGGGACACCGGCGTCGGCGTGTTCACTAAGATCGCGTTCGTCTCGCGCAGGCCGAGCGAGGTGTACGTGTAGTCGTTCCGCGTCAGGACCACCGGGTCGAGCAGCCCCCGCTTGTACGTGTTGAGAACTGTCACGAGCCGGCCGTGGGTATACCCCGAGCCGTTCCGGTCGGCGGTGTACTCCGCCTTCTGGTAGCAGGGCTGGCCCATAATGTCCTGGCTCTTGTTGCCCACCACCCGGTATGTGAACCCGGACGGGTCGATGGAGTAGTCCACCTGGCGGCTCTGCTCGTCGGTGTAGATGTACACCTTTGCTCCGCCGGCGGGCGCGTCTTCGGTAAGCTCAACGGTGATCGTGACGCTGCTTCCGCCGGCCACGGGCGACGCGCTGGGAAACACTCGGTTCAGCTCGGCAGTGGCAGCCGCCACAGAGGGCCAGAGGAGAGCCGCGGCCACAAGCACCGCTGCAGCTGTGTGCGCGACCAGACGCACCAAGGCGACCCAAGGCATACGGATCAACCTGTCCCTCTCCTTCACAGCAATCGCCCCGCGCAGCTGCGGGGCCGTCGGCACTACGGCGGTTCGGGTGGGCGCACCCGACCGCGCACGAGATAACGAGTTGGCTATGTTAAGCGGTGCTAACTACTGGCGTCGAGCTAAATCAGGACTTCCGTACTGGTCGTAAGTACATTAGCGGATGGGGGGGCGCTTGTCAAGGGGTTTCGGCGCGACTTTGCACGATTTTGGTGGGATGGCTACCGTGCCTCTGGCCGTACCGGAATCCGCTCCGTGACCCTCCTCCGTCCCCGCAGCATCCGAATGCCCTCGCGCGTCAGGCGCAGGTACCAGTCGCTGGGCATGCCCTCCAGCGTGTCGAAGTGCGCCTCGACGGGCGGCGTGTCGCTCACTTTGAAGAGGGCCGTTCCCTCGTCTACCTCGTCGAACATGGCGAGGTAGACCGACCTCTGCTTCATGCGGGCCAGCGTGACGAACTGCTCCCAGTAGAACTCGCCCTTGCGCCGCTCGATGGTTGTGGCGCCGGGCTTCTGGCGCGTCAGGTTGTCCCAGCCGAAGCCGGGGTAGACGGTGGGGATCCAGTCGACGCCGGACTTGCCCAGCTCCTCTCGGTCGCCCTCCCACATCTGGGTTGAGGCGTGCTTGCGCTTCTGGTCGTCGAGGGTGTAGTTGCCGATGTTCCAGATGCAGTAGGCGTCGAAGCGGCGGACGTAGGCCTGCCACGCCGGGTCGTCGTGCCGCCGCCAGTCCCAGTCGCCGCCGCCGATGAGGTAGGCCCGGTAGGGGCCGTCGGCCTTGAAGAAGTCGATGAGCCGGTTCGCCAGCTCGGGGTTCATGAAGTTGGAGCGGTTGTTGCGGTAGAAGCCCCAGATGAGCGCCACGGGCAGGCCCTTCTCGTGGACGTAGCGCGGGTCGCTCGTGACGCCGGAGTCTACGGTGCGCTTCCAGTCGGCGGTCAGCACGTCGAAGGTGCGGTCGATGGGCATGGCGGCCACGTCGTAGGCGATGGCCCAGACCCGGCCCGTGGCGGCCGCGGCCTTCCGCACGTTCTCGCCCACTCGGGTGAAGGAGGCATGCTGGTTCTCCAGCGGCGCCCCCGGAAGGCCCACCACGAAGCGCTGGAGCCAGGCGCCGTCGATCTCGTGGTCGCGCATCCACTCGAAGTGGGTCCGCACCGTGGCGTAGTCCTCGGAGCTGAAGAGCTCGGCCTGCTTGCCGTCAGGCATGGTGAAGCCCGGCGCCGGGTAGCGCCGCTTCGGGGCGTACTCCCGCATGTCGGGCCACATCTCGAAGGTGAGGGTCTCGGGCGCGATGCGCTTGGCGTCGCGGCTCCAGTGGACCCAGCCGATGTTCCAGGCGTCGCCGGGGCAGCGGAACCAGCCCTGGTAGCCGGCCATCACCTTGCCCTGCACGGTGGAGGCGTCCACGCGCGGCGGGGCGGCGGGGCGCGGCGCGGCCAGGGCGGCCAGGGGAAGCAGGGCGATGAGGCTGAGCATGGGTCCCTCCTTGGCCCGGCGCTACGAGAGCGGCCAGACGTGCGACGGTTGCTTGGGGAAGAGCGCCTCGACCAGCGCGCCTGCGTCATCCTCCTTCGTCACGTAGCAGTCGGGATAGGCCCGGCGCAGATCATCCAGCGACCGAAAACCGAAGAGGACCTGCAGGAAGGTGAGGTCGGGGAAGGCGGCCGAGCCATCGTCATCGCGCGTGGGCGTCCAGGCTTCGACGGCCGCCATGCGCCCGGCCTCGAAGGCCATCCGGACGCCGCCGCGGTAGAAGCTCAGCTTCAGGTCGCCCGTGTAGCCCACCATGGCCGACCGGCGCAGCCTCTCATGCAGCACCGGGGCGACGTGGCGCAGGAAGGCGGGCAGGTCGGGCACGCGGAGGTACCAGGCAAAGCCGCGCTCCTCGTGGCGCAGGAGGCCCCGCGTGGTGGCGTAGGCGGGATGCGACGTGCCCAACGACAGGGCGACCCGCGCCGGCCGTTCGCCCTTCGCCCGGCCTCCGGGTCGCCCGCCGTCGCGGAGATAGCGCAGCACGGAGGGTGTCACGCGCCACCAGGGCTCGCCCTCCGCCACCTCAAAGGCGACGGCGGCGCGAGAGCTGTCCCAGGGCGGCGCCATGTGGGCCACGAAGCCTATGCGCCGCCCGTCGGGCTCCGTGACCACGGCCAGGTCGGCCCGCATGAGGTTGCCGACCGCCTGCCCGCTGAGTTCATACCGGAGTTCGCGGATGCCGCGGGTGCAGTTCACCAGCCAGCGGCGCGCGCCCTCGGCATGGGTCCTGGCGATGAAGGGCAGGTCGCCGTGCCGCGCCGGGCGCACGCGGTAAGGCTCATCGGAACCCTCGGGGAGGCCCGGGATGTCGGCGCCGGCGCACCACCGGCTCGCGGCCAGCTCCAGCGCCATCTCGTAGCCGAACTGCCGGTAGAAGTAGGGGATGCCCGTGATCGCCTGCACAAGGTCGCCGCGCTCGGAACTGCGCCGGTGGACCTCCTCCATCTGCGCCCGGACGAGGCCGCGCCGGCGGTAGGCGGGCAGCGTCCCGACGAGCTCGGGGCGGCCCACGCCGAGCTCCACCGGTCCGTAGCGCCAGGTCTGCGGAATGATGCAGAGCGACGAGACGATCTCGCCGGCGGCGCGGTCCTCCACCAGCACATAGTCGTCCGGCGTAAGCGTCGGGTGTGGCTTCGTCAGCAGGTCGCGGCACCATGCCCCGGCCATGGCGCCGATGTCGGCGGGCCCGTCGCCCGTGTGCACGATGGACTGGAACGCGACGAGCCGCTCCACGTCGGCGGGCGTGGCCCTCCGCAGCGCCAGTCCATCGCCGAGATCACGCAGACCGTTCGAGTCCAATGGAGCTCCTCCCCGGGGATACGCCGCACATCGGCGGGCCGCGGCGATGTTCGACCCGGCCGGGCTGGACTCCTGCACGCGCGGCGGCCGTCCCGGCGTACACTTACAGCCAACTCGCTTCGGAGGCGCCTCCATGCCCGTCCGCCATGCCCTCTTGTTCGCGCTGCTGCTCGCCGCGGCCCGCCTGCCCGCGCAGCAGGTCACGATCCACGTGGCGCCGGACGGCCGCGACGGCTGGTCGGGCCGCCTCGCCCGGCCCAATGGCACCCGCACCGACGGCCCGGTGGCCTCGCCGGAGCGCGCCCGCGACCGGCTGCGCGAGCTCCGATCGGCCGGGCGGCTGGGCGGCGGCGGGCGCATCCTGCTCCATGGCGGCCTCTACACCCTGGCGCGGCCGCTGGAGCTGACGGTGCGGGATTCCGGCGCCCCCGGCGCTCCCACGGTCATCGAGGGCCTCCGCGGGCAGGGCGTGACGCTGCGCGGATCGGCGCCGGTGCGTGGCTGGCGGCGCGTGGGCCCGGGCCTCTACACGGCGCAGGCGCCACGCCTGGCAGGCGGCGACTTCCGGTTCCGCGAGCTCTTCCTGCGCGGCCGGCGGCAGACCCTGGCCCGCTTCCCGAACGCCGCTCGCGACGCCCCGCTCACCGGCGGCATGCTCACCGTGGAGGAGACCGCCTCGGCGGAGAAGAACAGCTTCCACTTCCGGCAGGGGCAGATCCCATGGGCGCGCTGGCGCAGCTTCGAGCAGGCCGAGGTGAACCTCTACCCCTACCACTGCTGGGACCACAACATCATCCGGGTGGCCCGGGTCGACGCCGAGGCCGCGCTGGTGACGCTGCGCTACCCCGTCGCCGGAACCATCCAGGTGGGCAACCGCTACTTCGTGCAGAACGTGCTGGGAGCGCTGGACGCGCCCGGCGAGTGGTTCTGCGACTGGCGCACCGGCCTCATCACCTTCCGCCCGCCCGACGGACGCAAGCCCGCCGACGGCGAGGTGACCGTGCCGATGCTGGAGAGCCTGGTGCGGCTGGCCGGATCGGCCGACGCGCCGGTCCACGACGTGCGCGTGGCGAACCTGCGGCTCACCGGTTCGCGGCAGGACGGCGTCACGCTGGAGGGCGCCCGCGACTGCTCCGTGGTGCGCTGCACGGTCAGCGGCGTGGGCGGCGTCGCCGTCAACGTGGGCCGCCTGCGCAACGCCATGCGCGGGGTGGGGCTCCCCTGGCGGCGCGAGGCGCCCGGCGAGACGGTCCACTCCGGCGACCGGGCGCTCCTCTTCGGCCCGGCCTGCGGCGGCTGCCGGGTGGTGGGATGCGACATCGACGACGTCGGCGGCGACGCCATCGCCCTGCGCGGCTCCGAGAACCGGGCCGACAACAACCACATCAGCCGCACCGGCCTCTACGACAGGGTCAGCGCCGCCGTGACCGTCTGCGGCAGCGAGTCCGTCGTCTCGCACAACACCATCCACGACGTCCCCCGCGACGGCGTCTTCGTCAACGGCGGGCGCAACGTGGTGGAGAACAACGACATCCGGCGCTCCATGATGAACACCGCCGACAACGCGGCCATCGCCCTGCGCCAGCACAACGCCGACCTGGCCATGGCCTCGCTGGGCAACGTGATCCGCTACAACCGCATCACCGACGTGATCGGCTACGGATGCACTCCCCACTGCACGCACCCCGGCGAGGGCTACGCGGCGCCCTTCTGCGGCTTCGGCATCTACCTGGACAGCTTCATCTCCGGCGTCACGGTCACCGGCAACCTGGTCGCCCGGTGCGGCGGCCCGAACCTCTTCATCCAGTTCGGCGGCGGGAACCGGGTCGAGAACAACATCCTGGTGCAGGGCCCGTCGCGGCGCATCCAGTACGACTCGATGATCTTCTTCGGCACCTACATGTATGGCGATACGGGCGCGAAGTACCGCTCCACCGTGGGGCCGAACCTCTTCCGCAACAACATCCTGGTGGACCGCTCGCCGGAGGGGGTCCTCTACAAGGTGGGGCATTGGGACGCCGCCACGCGCTCCGACCCGGCGCAGGCCCTCTTCGAGCGCAACCTGGTCTGGCGGCAGGGCCTGCCGGTGCGCGTGGTGATGCACGCTTCCGAGGCCTGCGACTCGTGGACGCAGTGGACCGCCGCCGGGCGCGAGGCCGGCAGCGTGGTGGCCGATCCGCTCTTCCGGGATGCCGCCCGCGACGACTACCGCCTGAGACCCGGCTCCCCGGCCCTGGCGCTGGGCATCCGCGATGTCGGCGATGAGCTGGCGCGCGCCGGGGTCTACCCCTCGCCGGAGCGTGCGACGTGGCCCATCTCCGCCCGTCCGGCCGCGCCGGAGAAGCACCGGGTCTTCCGCTTCCCGCCCGCGGCGCAGGCGCTGGTCGACGGCTTCGAGACCACGCCCGCGGGCAACCGGCCGCGCCGGTGGCAGCTGATCGCCGACCCGCCGGCGTACGCGCAGGTCACCTCCGAGGCGGCGCATACCGGCGCCCGGAGCCTGCGCATCTCCGACGCGGCGGGCCAGAAGCAGCCCTGGCAGCCGCACCTTTACCTCTACCCCAACGCCGCGCAGGGAGCGTACCGGCTCTCGGCCGCCTACCGGCAGAGCGCGGCGTCGCCCTGCGAGTTCTACATGGAGATGCGAGACTGGGCCGGGGCGCTGCGCGTGGGGCCCACCTTCCGCGTGGACCGCGAGGGCGCCGTCTGGGCCAACGGCCGCATGGGCGTCGGCGGCGAGCGCGTGGCGCAGGTGGCGCCGGGGCGCTGGTTCGCCGCCGCCATGGACGTGGCTCCCGCGGCGAAGGGAGCCGCGCAGTGGACGCTCACGGTGAAGCCCGACGGCGGGCCTGCCGTGTCGCGCCGGTTCCCCGTGCCCGATGCTGCGTTCAGGTCCGTGACCTGGGTCGGCCTCTCGGCCACGGGCGACGCTCCCGGCGACCTATGGATCGACGACGTGATGCTGGGTCCGTCCGCCGCGCTGGACCGGGCCGCCGCCTCAGTCCCCGCCCTCCTGCGCGCCCGGCCGGGCGCCGGTCCCGCCGCCGCTCCGTCGGCCCGGGCCGACGGGTTGGTGGCCGACTGGAGCATGGACACCATTGGGCTGACCATCCCCGACGCCTCGGGGTCCGGCCTCCACGCCGACCAGGGCGGCGCCGAGCGGGCTGTTGGGGCCTTCGGCGCGGCCCTGCGCACCGGGTCGGGCGGCACGGCCCTCTTCGGCGATACGCCGCAGCTTCGGTTCGGCACGGGCAGCTTCACGCTCGAACTATGGATGTTGCCCGAGACGCTGGCCATCGACGCGCCCGCGCCGCGCCGCCGGGTGCTGGAGAAGACCGCCTACCCCGCGTCGGGCTGGGTGCTCGACGTCTGGAACGACGGCCGCATCCGCATGGAGATGACCGACAGCGCCATGCACGACGGCACGGTGACCTCGTCCGCGTCCATCCGTGCCGGGCAGTGGAACCACGTGGTGGTGAGCGTGGACCGAGCCGCGCGCCGGGCGACCTTCACGATCAACGGCAAGGCCGAGCCGCCCATCGCGCTGCCGTCGGCCTTCACGGGCAGCCTCGATGTGGAGGGCAAGGGGATGCAGACCGGCGAGTGGCAGCCCTTCGAGGGCCTGATTGCCGGCGTCCGCGTCTACCGTGCGGCCCTGCCGGATGCCCGTGCCGCCGCCCGCTGGGAGGCCGCGCGCGGCAAGTACCGCTCCACGGCGTTCCGTGTGCTGGAGGACGACTGACGAGCCCACCGGCCGGGGTACCATGGCCGAAGTCCACTGCGGATGGAGCCGCAGACCCGGGGGAGCCGCATGCAAGACCGTCCCGAACCAGCCGCATCGGAGCCGCAACCCGTCACGTTTGAGATGCACGTCACGGTGACCGACGAGCACGTCGACGCGCCGGGCCACCATGTGAACAACGTGGTCTACCTGCAGTGGGTGCAGCAGGTGGCCATCGCGCACTGGAGTTCGGCGGCGCCGCAGGAGATGCAGGAGGCGCTGGTCTGGTTCGTCACGCGGCACGAGATCGACTACCTGAAGGAGGTCTTCGTGGGCGAGCGGCTGGTGGTTCGCACCCACGTGGGGCCGGCCAAGGGCGCCCGCTTCGACCGTTTCGTCGAGATCGTGCGTGAGGGCGGCGAGCCCGTCTGCCGTGCGCGAAGCACCTGGGCCGCCATCGACGTGAAGAGCGGCCGCCCGACGCGCATCACGCCGGAGATGCGCGCGCCGTTCCTCAGGTAGCGGGCCTACGGCGCCGCGAGGGCGGCCCTCGCTCGGAAGCTCGCGGCGACTGCGCGGAACTCGGGCAGCATCTCGGTGACCTGGCCGGCTCCCACCATGGCCTGGAGCATGAAGTACCCGCCCTTGTGCGGGGCGATGACCTGGTAGACGCGCAGCGCGGCGCCCGTCTTGGCGTCGGCGGCCGAGGCCACGACCTCGTAAGCAGCCAAGCCGCCGAGCTTGCCGCGCGTACCTGACAGGATGCGGATGCCCTTGACCTGCGCCGTCTGGCGTAGGCGCCGCTCCGAGTGCCGCCGCAGGTCCGCGATACGGACCGGGCTTACCGACATGGCTACCGCGCAGAGAGCCTCGACCGGCGACCGCTGCGGGATGCGGCCCGACGCCGTGAGGAGCAGGGCATTGCCGACGCGTCCCGCCACCTTCAGCTTCGCGGTTGGCCGGACGCTGAACGGAAGGCCCTCCAGCGGGTCCGCGAGCGGCGGCGCCGACCACGAGGTGGAGAGGACGGCAAGCTCCACCGAGGCGGGGAGGTCGTCGGCCGCGGCCTCCGGATAGGCGCCCACGACCAGTACCGAACGCTTCTCGTCGCCTGCGATGAGCATCCACTTCCGGTAGGCCACGCCGCCTGCCGACTGGCCGACGTGAAGCAGCACTGCGTCGCGACCGTCCACCTGGACGGCCCGGCTGGCCAGCAGCGACATGCCGGCCGCGGCCAGCCGCTCCGTTGTCATGCCCTTGACCACCTCGTGAGCCGGCACGGGCATCTCAGTTACCATGACCGAGGCTTGCTTCCCGGCACACTCCAGGCCCGGGAACCGCTTGGCCGCCGTGAACCCCGCCGGCGGCTGCAGCGTCACGCGGGTGCCTTCAACGCGCACGCGCTCCGCCGCCAGTGCGGCCGATGCGGCCGCGCAGAGCGCCGACATCATCGCCAGGCACAGGTTGATGCGTCTGTCCATCGCGGGCCTTGCCTCCGTTCCGCTCCGGTCTCTGCTCCTGGTTCACCCGCCGAAGCTTCGACAGGTCCAGTTCGGCTGTCACATCCTCGCCGTCGTCGAACCGACGGTCGAACTCGCTAGCGTCCATACGGTCGCACCTCCCCAACCGGCACCCCAGTACGGTACCCGCCCGCGGCCCCCTCACGCCTTCCGCGCTTTCCGCCTTGCCAACTCCAGGAATGCCGCCTTCTGCGCTGCGTCGGCGAAGGCTCGGGTCGGGATCACCGTGTACATGCGGGTGCCGTAGACCAGCAGGATCACCTCGCGGCCCTCGATGACGCGGGTGTAGTGCGTCCAGGCGATCCGCGAATCGATCGACGCGGTCTGGAAGTGGATGCCCTCCTCCGTGAAGGCCAGGCGGTAGGTCTCGCGGAACCTGGGGTTCCGCTTGAAGAGCCAGCGGACCTGCAGGGGGCGCAGCGAGATCAGGTTGAACCACTCGACCACCGCGGCGGGGAACCAGATGAGGGTCCACCAGTGGACGCCTGCGCCGGCGACGGTGTACACGCCGGTGCCGAGAAGGATGAGGGCGACGACCTTGTCGATCTTCCAGAACGCGGTGGTCCGGTAGTCGAGCCGGTCAGCCTCAAGCTGATCCGAGAGGCGGTTGTCGAACTCCAGCGTGATCGGGTCCATGGTGAAGCCTCCGGGTTGCGCGCGAGCCGTCCGGCCCAACCCATTATGGTGTACGCGCGCCCGACGGTACACTGCCGGGAGCACGCACCATGGAGGGGGTTACTATGACGCTCAACGTTACGCGCAGGCTCCTGTCGGCGGCGGTTGCCCTCGCTGCCTGCTCCCTGGCATTGCCGGCGGCGGCGCAGGAGTACCGGACCGAGGCGGGCATCCTCTACCGTGCTTCCGGCCGCGTGAACGCCTACGCACGGGAGCGGTGCCGGCTGGATGTCTACTACCCCGTGGGAGCATCGGGCTTCGCCACGGTGGTCTGGTTCCACGGCGGAGGGCTGACGGGAGGCGAGCGGGGCGTGCCCGAGGCGCTGAAGGGCAAGGGGATCGCCGTGGTGGCGGCGGGGTACCGGCTGAGCCCGCGCGCCAAGTCGCCGGCCTACATCGAGGATGCCGCCGCCGCCGTGGCGTGGACCTTCAGGCACATCGGCGAGTATGGCGGGTCGCCGGACCGCATCTTCGTCAGCGGCCACAGCGCGGGCGGGTACCTGACGGCCATGCTGGGGCTGGATAAGCGCTGGCTCGCGGCGCAGCGCATCGACGCCGACCGCATCGCGGGGCTCATACCCCTGAGCCCGCAGGTGATCACCCACTTCACGATCCGGGCCGAGCGCAAGATCAGCGACAAGCAGCCCATCATCGACTGGATGGCCCCGCTCTACCACGTCCGGAAGGACGCGTCGCCGGTCCTGATCGTCACCGGCGACCGGGAGAAGGAGCTGCTGGGTCGCTACGAAGAGAACGCCTACTTCTGGCGCATGCTGAAGCTGGTGGGGCATCCCGACGTGCAACTCCGGGAGCTACCGGGCTTCGACCACGGCGGCATGGCGGAGCCCGGCTTCCCACTGTTGCTGGAGTTCATCGCGAAGCACGGGTCACCCCTGCCGTAGCCCTCTTTCAGTGCGACGCCGGTGCGCGGCGAACGGCGTTCAGGCGCATGGCGGCCTCGTGGGCGTCCCACTTGGCCTGCCGTATGCAGTCGACGCCCGAGAGCTTGAAGCCCGGCATGTCGGCCCTCGGCGAGGCGGCGAGGGCGGCGGCGCCCTGGCGGATGATCTCCAGCGCCTCGGCCCGGCGCGGGTCATCGACGCGCAGCGCATCGAGGCATGGGCTCTTCTCCGGCCGAGTGTAGCTCACCAGCGACGCGGCCTGCTCGGCCCCCTGGTCGCCCACGCGCACGCCGGTCAGCTCGGCAAGGCGGCGCATCCGGTCCGGCGGGATGGGCGCACGGCCGAAGGCGTTGCCGCCGAACTGCGTGGCGTAGGAGCCGTAGTAGGGCGCGTTCATGTCGATCCAGGTGATGATCCGGTCCATCTCCTCTCCGGTGAGCCGAACGCCCTGATGCCCTGACTTGAGCGCCGAGACCAGCCGGCTCCGCCGGGCGCCCCAGGCGTAGGGCGGGAGGATCTCGGCGGGGCCGTCGTCGACCGCCTTCACCAGCAGCCTGGGCGGGCCGGCCGGCTCGGCATACCAGCGGAGCGCCGACTTGCTCCGCAGCTCCACATAGCTGGTGTTGAAGGCGTTACCCACGTCGCCGGCCAGGTTCAGCTTCTTGCCCGCGGGCTGCCCGAAGTCGTGGCACCGGACGCAGTGGCGGTCGAAGACGGGCTGCACCTCGGTGAGGTAGTTGAAGTCCCTCGGGGCGCCGTACCAGGGCTTCAGCGTCGAGGCCGGCCGCCGCATGGCAAGTCGCGGCGCGAGTTGCGCAGGGGCTCCCCGGCGGTTATCATGGCATCCGGCGCACCCCTGGCGTTCGCCGCCGCGGACCATGGCTCCGCTCCGCATGGTCTGAACCATCATCCCCTCGGCGTCGAGCAGCTGGAAGTAGACGAAGCGATCGGCGGGCACGCGGAAGTAGGCCGATCCGTCGCGCTCCACCGGCACGTCGCCCAGGATGCGCTTGTTGCTGGTGCAGTTCCAGTTGAGCGCCGGGGCCTGCGTGGCGTCGATGCCCCAGTTGGCGTCGGACCAGAAGAGCTTGGCCGGCGCTTCGACCACGCGGAGCGTCTTCACCGTGCCGCGGGGCACGCCGGCCATGGCGTCGCCGGAGTAGACGTCGGCCACGTACATCAGCCCCTCCGCCTGGGTCGGCATGGCGCGGGCGGGCTCCATGGGCGGCGCCGGGCGGGCCATGATGGGCATCGGGTCGTAGCAGCCCGGCTCCTCCATGAGCAGCAGCGTCTCGTTTCCCTCCAGGTCCGCCACGAAGATCCCCATGGTCTCGCCGCGCACCTGCTTGCTGAAGAGGATCAGCCGGTCGTTCAGCGGGTAGGGGTCCTCGCGCTTGCCGGGCATCCCCACGAAGTTGTCGATCTGCCCGCCGGAGGGGTGCCCGCCGGTGCCGTCGCCATACTCGCGGCGGTTGGTCAGGTAGCCGCGGATGTCGGTCGGCCAGGAGGAGACCACCGGCGCCGGGCCGTCGAGGCCCCTGGCGGCATCGACCATCGCGATGGCGCCCCACGGCCGGTCGTGGCAGGAGCCGAACGTGCATAGCACCTTGTGGGTTCCGGGCACCGGCCGCGCATCGAGGATCGCGCCGGGCGACCAGGCGTTATTGCCGTAGAAGACCGCGTGGGAGGTGCCGTCCGGGTTGCAGGTCCAGAGCCCGAACGCCGGCCCGAAGTGCTTGTCGACGTACTCCCACCGCTCGTAGAGGATGCGGCCGTCGGGCATGACGGCGGGGTGGCCCTCGAAGAGCGTGTTGCGGCCGATCTGGGTCATGAGCGAGCCGTCGGGCTGCATGACGAAGAGGTTGGCCTGGATATGCCGGTTGCACTGGCAGACCTTGGGCTCGCGGGTGGAGCTGAAGAGGATGCGCCCGTCGGGCAGGTAGACCGGGTCGATGTCGGAGAGGCCTGCGCCGCCGGTCAGCCGCCTGAGGCCCGGCGCGAAGGGCTCGGGGCAGGACGCTTCGTCGCCCGTGCGCGGGCCGACCTCGATGGGTCCGCCGGCCTGCGCCCGCGCCAGGTCCAGCTCCCAGATGTGGTAGTCGTCGGACTTGTCGCGGCGGAGGGAGAAGATGACCCGGCGGCCGTCCCAGCTCACCTCGGGGTCGCGGGCGATGCCCTGCGGCACGGAGACCAGCGTGCGCGTGGCCCGGCTCACGGGGTCCAGCACCTTCAGCGCGCCGCCGCCCACGAAGCTGCCGGTGTTGATCTCGCCGGTCTGGAACATGGTCTCGGTGCTGTGGTGGTCGGGCCGGTACTGGGGCCGCACGACGTAGAGGATGGGATGGGCCAGCAGCGCCGGCTCCTCGAGCAGGCTCTCGGGCGTGCGCGGCCGGGTGGTGTCTGCCGGAGCGGCCAGCAGCAGCGCCAGCGCGGCGGCTGCGACAAGGGCAGGCGTCGAACGTCCGGTCATGCGCGGCAGGCTCATCGGTCAGCTCCCATCGGTCAGTGATGCCCGGGCGGCGGGCGGTGGGCGGTCCAGGTGGATCCAATCGTTAGCATAGCCGACGATGGGCCCGTACCGACCAGCGGGATGCAGGAACACGGCCCTTCCCTGCCTAAGCTAGCTCCATGACAAGGAGAACGCCACCATGCCCGCTGACCTCGACATGCTTCACGTTGTGCAGCGCCTCTGCGCCGTCGCCTTGGTGTCGGTGATGACGCTTGCCGCCACTGGCTCGGCGCGGGCCCAGGCCGGTCCGAAGGCCTATCCCGATGGGCGGCCCGCGGCGGCATTGCGGATGGAGGCCAGGGACCAGGGCGTGGTGCTGAAGCATGGCGACGGACCGGGGCAGTGCGATGTGCTGGGCGCCCGCGATGTCTGGGCCTTCAAGTCCGGCGATACCTACTATATGCACTATGACGGCGCCGGTCCGAAGGGCTGGCTCTCGTGCCTGGCCACCAGCCGCGACCTCGTGCACTGGACCAAGAAGGGCCCCATCCTGGACTTCGGCAAGCCGAGCGACCCGGACTCGCGGTCGGCCTCCTACGGCGTCACCTACCAGGACGGCGTGAAGTGGCACCTGTTCTACCTCGGCACGCCGAACACGTCGCCGGCGCCCGACCTCATCCCTGCCTTCCCGTACCTGACGCTCAAGGCCACGGGCGCCGGGCCGGGAGGCCCATGGACCAAGCAACCCGGCATCACGCCGTTCGCCTGCGTGCCGGGCACCTACTACAGCGTCACCGCCAGCCCCGGCCACATCGTGAAGCACGCCGGCGAGTACCTCATGTTCTTCAGCGCCGCGTCGACCGATGCGGCAGGCATCCACCGGACGATCTCCATCGCCCGGACCAGGGACCTGAACGCCCCTTGGAAGCTGGATGAGAAGCCGATCCTGCCACCCGCCGAGCAGATCGAGAACACCTCGCTCTACTTCGAGCCCACCAACAAGACCTGGTTCCTCTTCACCAACCATATCGGCCTCGACGGCTACGAGTACACCGATGCGGTCTGGGTCTACTGGACCCGGGACCTGAACCGGTGGGACGCCGCGAACAAGGCCGTGGTGCTGGACGGAGCCAACTGCGCCTGGAGCCGACGGTGCATCGGGCTGCCCTCGGTGGTGCAGGTCGGCAAGCGGCTCGCCCTGATCTACGACGCCCCGGGCGGCGACAGCGGGAGCCACATGCGCCGCGATGTGGGCCTCGCGTGGCTCGACCTGCCGCTCCGCATCCCGAAGGCGGGGAGCAGATAGCCTATTCCCGTGCAGGAACCCCTCCGTCGGCGGATGAGCAACGGGCTATGGGCCATGGGCGTTGCGAAGGAAGACGCTCGACAGCTATTGCGGCGCGCGGCCTGACGACCGGTGCTACACTACCTTGGGTATGGCCCCGGCGCCTCTCCCCGGCGCTGAGCTCCATTCCGAAGGGTAGGGCGAGCCGATGTTCGAGAACCTCAGCCTCCGTAACTTCACTGCGTTCAAGGCGCTGGACCTGGATTTCGGCAAAGGCGTGAATGTCTATGCCGGCGCCAACGGCACGGGCAAGACGCACATCATGAAGCTGCTCTACGCCCTCCAGAAGCAGCAGTACCACTCCCGTGACCCGCAGCGCGTCGAATCCCTGGATCGCACCCTTGTGTCGGTCTTCTGCCCCGATAGCCTCGGCAGGCTGGTGACGCGCCGTGTCGGGAGCGGCGCCTGCACGGTTTCCGCCAAGTGGAGTGACAAGCGCCTGGCACTCAGCTTTGGCAGCCGGGCGCGCACGGTCGCGGTGAGCCCGACATGGCAGAGCATCCCGCTACCGCTCTTCTTGCCGGCAACCGACATTCTGGGCCACTCGGTCCGCTTCATCGAAGCCTACGAGCATGGCTGGGCCGACTTTGATGTCACCTACCGCGACCTGCTCCTGGCCTGTACACCGGGCGTCTCACGCGGGCCCATACCCGAGCCGCAGAACCGGCTTCTGAGGTCGCTTCGGCGGCACATGACTGGGACGGTATCCCGGAGCGAGGCGGGCCGCTTCTACCTCAAAGATGGCGACGGTCAGTTGGAGTTCCCGCTGATCGCCGAGGGATGGCGCAAGCTGGGCATGCTCTGGACGCTCATCCGTAGCGGCGCACTCACGCAGAGCAGTGTGCTGTTCTGGGATGAACCGGAGGCGAACCTCAACCCCGGCCTGGTCGCGCTCGTGGCCGAGGTCATCTGCCGAATGGCCGCCGGGGGCGCACAGGTGCATGTTGCGACCCACTCGTATGCCATGATCCGCGAACTGGAGTTCCAGGCGACCGACCACGGAGCTGACCTCAGTTTGTTCGCACTCGAGCGCACGGCGTCAGACGGCGTAGTCGCAAGACCCGCTCGGCGGTTCGCCGAACTGACGCCAAACCCAATCCTGGACGCGCATGAGCGCATCTACGAGCGCACGATCCGGGACGCCCTGAGTGGCTAGGAGTGCGGCCGTCCTCGCCTTTCGCGACGGCGAACTGGAAGCCCGATTGCCCGATGCCATCGCTCTGTACCATGTCGATGGCAGGAATGCACCATGGTTCCGTGGCTGGGAAGGTCGCAAGGCAGACTGGGCGTGGCTGGAGCGTGACCGCCTCTTCATCTGCGAGCTCAGGGACCCTGAGTGCTCAGGCGCCGCAGCGCACCCGGTGTCAGCTGCTCGCTCGCATTCGGATGGCGTCCTGCTGAAGCTGCACCAGGTGGACCCACCCAACGTCTTCGCCGAGAAGGCGCACAACACGCTGGAGCGCCTCCGCTCGGAGGGTGTGCTGCCGACATCGACCGACCAGTACGCGATCACCTATATCGTCCTCATCGCCATCTCCGACCGATCATTCGATGCGATGGTCCGCCAGACAGCCGCCGAACTCATCAAGCGGCACTTGGCCGGCCTCGGCGAGACCGTTGGGGTCGTGGTTATTGACCTGACCGCTTGGAACGCCCTTCTGGCCCCGCGGACAATCGTCCGTATCGGCGATGCCTCGACCGGCGACACCGCGGTCACACAGGCTCCTGGCCCTCCCCCCACATCCTCAGCAGGAACTCCCTCCGTCGGCGGCTAAGCTACGGGCACGACAAAGGAGAACGCCATGACGCCTGCCTTGCCGCCTGCCGATCTCGCCACTTACCGGGTCGCCCAGCACCCCTGGGCCGCCGGATTGGGGCATATCCGCGCCGTGGTGCGCGTGGCCGGTCCGGCCACGGTCGTCCGCGTGACGATCCCCTGGCGGCGGCGCGACGCCGACTTCCTGCGCAAGGCCATCCACGTGGTCCGCCTCTCTCCCGAGGAGCCGGTGGCCAACGTGGCGCGCCTGCGCGTTGATATGGATTCCGGCACGCTGGCCTTCGGGCCGGCGCCTGCCGCCGGCGAGTACGGCGTCTACTGGCTGCCCTACACGCCGCAGAACGTCTGCGGGGGCTACGGCGGCGACTACCTGCCCTGGGCCGAACCCAAGGATGCGGCGTGGGCGGCGGCGGCCCCCGGCGAGGCGCTGGAGGGCGAGGTCGTGGCCATCGAGTCGCGGATGCCGTTCGACGCCCTCGATCCCATGGAGGTGCGCGCCACGCAGTCCGAGACCGAGGCGTTCGTGGCCGCGCAGGGCCGCCCGTACCTCGTGTTCGCCGAGGACCGCAAGCTCCCCATCCGCATGCCCGAGGCGCTGCCCGTCCGCTGGCTCAAGTCAGGACCGTCGGCCGAGTTCCGCGGCACGGCATGCCTCAACGAGTACTACGCACTGCAGCTGGGGGTCTACGCGGCGCGGCAGGCCCTCTCCAACGTGCGCGTGGAGTTCAGCGACCTGGGCCTGGCGGGCGGAGGCCAGAGCATCCCCGCCGCGGCCCTGCAATGCATCAACACCGACGGGCTGGACACGTACGGCAAGCCCATGGCCAAGCGGGTGGACGTGGTCGGCGGCCGTGTGCAGCCGCTCTGGATCGGCGTCGACGTGCCCCGCGACGCCGTGCCGGGCAACTACGTGGGCGCGCTCACCGTGACCGCCGACGGCGTCGAGCCCACGAAGCTCCCCTTCACGCTCACCGTGGAGCCGAAGCTGCTGGAGGACCGGGGCGACGGCGAGACCTGGCGCCACTCCCGCCTCCGCTGGCTCAACTCCGCCACGGGCATCGACGACGCTCCGGTGGCCCCATACACGCCCATCGGGGTGAAGGGATCGACGCTCTCGGTGCTGGGGCGCACGGTGCAGGTGGGGCCCGACGGCATGCCCTCGGCCCTCCGCGCCGGGAGCCGCGACATCCTGGCCGATCCGCTGCGCATCGTGGCCGAGGGCGCCGAGCCCGCCAGGCCCTCCGCGCTCCGCTTCCTGCGCAAGGAGGCCGGCGTCGTCACCTGGAGCGGCGAGTCGGCGGCTCCCGACCACAAGCTGACCGTGGATGGGCGGCTTGAGTTCGACGGCCACCTGCTGATCCGCGCCACCCTCACCGCCCAGGCGGCCCTGGACCTCCGCGACGTGCGCCTGGAGCTTCCCTTCGCACCGCAGGCGGCCACCTACTTCATGGGCGCGGGGCGCAAGGGCGGGCTGCGTCCGGCCTCCTACGACTGGAAGTGGACGGGGCCCTTCGACAGCTTCTGGATGGGCGACGTCTGGGGCGGCATCCACTGCGAGCTACGCGGCGGAACCTACAACGGGCCCATGATGAACCTCTACCACCCCGCTCCGCCCGCCTCCTGGGCCAACGGCGGCAAGGGCGGCGTCCGCGTGGGCGATCCCGCCTCCGGCGCGGCCGTGGCGGCCTACACCGGCCCCCGCACGCTCCAGGCCGGCGAGGCGCTGACGCTGGAGTTCGCGCTCATCATCACCCCCGTGAAGCGGCTCGACACCGCCACGCACTTCCGCGAGCGCTACTACCACAACGCGCCGCAGCCCGGACCCACCGAAGAGGCGGTGAAGGCCGGCGTCAATGTCATCAACGTGCACCACGCCAACGACGTGAACCAGTACATCAACTACCCCTTCGTGACGCCCGAGGGCATGAAGCGCTTCGTGGACGAGTGGCACGCCCGCAACATGAAGGTGAAGTGGTACTACACCGTGCGGGAGCTGACCAACCACGTCACCGAGCTGTGGGCCCTGCGCAGCCTCGGCACGGAGGTGCTGGCGGGCGGCGGCGGCGGCGGCTTCCCGTGGCTCCAGGAGCATCTGGTGACCGGCTACGCGCCGCAGTGGTTCCAGCCCTTCGAGGACGGCACCGCCTGTTCTGCCCTCCTCACCAGCGGCGAGTCGCGTTGGTACAACTACTACATTGAGGGCCTCGACTGGCTCGTGCGCAACATGGGCATCGACGGCCTCTACCTGGACGATGTCACCTACGACCGCCACATCCTCAAGCGGATGCGCAAGGTGATGCAGGCCGCGCGGCCCGGCTGCCTGCTCGACCTCCACTCCAACACCGGCTTCTCCATCGGCCCCGCCAACCAGTACATGGAGTTCTTCCCCTACGTCGACCGGCTCTGGTTCGGCGAGAGCTTCCGGTACAACGAGGAGGACCCGGCCTACTGGCTGGTCGAGGCGTCGGGCATCCCCTTCGGCCTCATGGGCGACATGCTGCAGGACGGCGGCAACCGGTGGCGCGGCATGGTCTACGGCATGACCGTGCGCCTGCCCTGGGTGAGCGAGACCAACCACGCCGATCCCAAGCCGGTCTGGAAGGTGTGGGACGCCTTCGGCATCGACCAGGCCCAGATGCTGGGATACTGGGACGCCGCCTGCCCCGTGCGGACCAGCAGCAAGGAGGTCCTCGCCACCGTCTACCGCCGCAAGGGCAAGGCGCTCATCGCGCTGGCAAGCTGGGCGCCGGGCAAGGCCGACGTGAAGCTGGCCATCGACTGGAAGGCCCTGGGCATCAACCCGGCGAAGGCCGTCATCACGGCCCCGGAGGTCGAGGATTTCCAGCCGGCCCGCACCTTCGCCGCAGGCGAGGCCCTGCCCGTGGAGCCGCTGAAGGGCTGGCTGCTGCTGGTCGAGGAGCACTGACGACGCATGCCGGAGGAGAGCGAAACGATGGCGGAGACCATGGACAGGAGGACCTTCATGGGAGCAGCAGGAACAGCCCTGGCGCTGGGCGCAGGCGGGAGTACCGCCGAGCCGGTATCCGCCACGACGGCGCCCCTGGCGGCCACCGGCATCCGGGCGCTGGTGGACCGGACGCCCCTCATCGACACGCATGAGCACCTCCTCGCGGAGCCCGACCGCATCGCCCACGTGGACGGCGGCGATGGGCGCACCGGGTCGGACTTCGGCATCCTCATGAGCCACTACACCGACTCGGACCTCCAGGTCTCGGGCCTATCCGCCGACGACTACCGGAAGCTCACCACGCACGGCCTGACCCCGCGCGAGAAGTGGAACCTGGTGGCCGGCGCCTACGAGCGTTGCCGCCATACCGGGTACCAGATCTGCGTCCGCGAAACGGTCCGCGCCCTGTTCGGCGAGGATGACATTCGTGAGTCGAACTGCGAGAAGATCAGCCGCCGTCTCCGCGAGGGTGTGAAGCCCGGCTTCTATCGGCACATCCTGCGCGACGTGGCGAATATCGAGCACGCCCAGGTGAACTGCCTCCAGAACCCGATCCTGCGGCAGAGCGAGCCGGCCACGGACCTGCTCAGCTTCGACCTGACCACGGTGAACCTTGCCACGAACGTGCAGATCTCGGCCCTGCGGCAGGCGGCGGGCGGCGCCGAGGTGGCCACGCTGCAGCAGGCCCACGCGGCCATCGACCGGGCCTTCAGCACGCTGGGTCCACGGGCCATCGCGGTGAAAGACCAGTGCGCCTATTGGCGTCCGCTGGACTTCGTGGACGTGTCGGACGCCGAGGCCGCGCCCATCTTCGCCCGCTTCGCCAGGGACGAGCGCTCCGTGCGAAGCGCCGAACGGAAGGCGCTGCAAGACAACCTCTTCCGCCGCTGCCTGCGCCGAGCGACCGAGCAGAAGCTGCCCATCAAGCTGCACACCGGTTACTACGCCGGCATGGGCGGCATGGACCTCTCGGTGGTCCGCAACAACATGGCCGAGGCCGCCCGCCTGGCCCGCGAGTTCCCCGGCACCACCTTCGTGCTGATGCACATGGCCTACCCCTACCAGCACGAACTGACCGCCCTCTGCAAGCACTACCGTAACATCTACGCCGACATGTGCTGGGCGTGGATCATCGACCCGGCCTCGGCCACGCGGTTCCTGAAGGAGTTCCTCATGGCCGCGCCGGCCTGCAAGCTCCTCACCTTCGGCGGCGACTTCATGCCCGTGGAGCTGGTGGTCGGCCATGCCCGCGTCGCCCGCAAGGGCATCGCGCTGGCCCTGACGCAGCTCGTGCAGGAGGGTTGGCTGGCCGAGTCCGACGTGCCGGCGCTGGTCGAGCGGATCATGCGCGGCAACGCCCGCGAGATCTTCGACCTGAAGCGGGTACTGGCCAACCAGCCGTGAGCGGCCTCGCCCGTCCGCGCCTGGCCCTCACCATGGGCGACCCCGCCGGCGTGGGGCCGGAGCTATGCCTCCGCGCCCTGGCCGACCCCGGCGTGCGGGCGGCGTGCCTGCCCATCCTCTTCGGCGACCTCAGCATTGCCCGCGAGGTGGCCGACCGGCTGGGCCTGCCCTGCCCGGACGCGGCCGTCGCCGTGGAGGGCCTTGGCGCGCTCGATCCCGACGTCCCTGCCGCCATGGTGGACCTGGCCGCCCTGCCGCCGGGAGGCGTGGAGCCGGGCAAGGTGCAGCGGGCCTGCGGCGCCGCGGCCTATCGGTACATCGAGGCGGCCATCGGAGCGGCGCTGGCGGGGCGCGTGGCGGGAGTGGTGACGGCGCCCATCCACAAGGAGGCGCTCCACCTGGCGGGTGTGCCCCATCCCGGCCATACGGAGATCTTCACCGCGCTCACGCAGGCGCGCCGAAGCTGCATGCTCCTCTGCGACGACGCGATCAGCTGCAGCTTCGTCACCACCCATACGGCCATCGCGCAGGTCTCCCCTCGCCTCAGCGTCGAGCGCATCGTCGATGTGATCGAGCTCACAGCCGACGCGCTTGCGCGGCTACGGGGCCGTCCCGCACGCATCGGCGTCTGCGGCCTCAACCCCCACGCCGGTGAGCACGGCCTCTTCGGCGACGAGGAGGCCCGCACCATCGAACCCGCCATGGCCGAGGCGCGAGGCCGCGGGATCGCCGTGGAGGGCCCCTTCCCGCCCGACGCCGCCTTCCTGCCGAAGCTGCGCGAGCGCATCGACGCCTACGTCTGCATGTACCACGACCAGGGGCACATCCCGTTCAAGATGCTGGCGTTCGACTCGGGCGTGAACGTGACGCTGGGCCTGCCCATCGTCCGCACCAGCGTCGACCACGGCACGGCGTTCGACATCGCGTGGCAGGGCAAGGCGAACCCGAGCAGCCTCCTGCAGGCCATCCGCTGCGCCCTGCGGCTGGCGCCGTGATCCTGCCGGCCGACGACCTGAGCGGCGCCGCCGAGGTGGCGGGCATCCTCTGGAGCGCCGGCGGCGAGGTGGAGGTCCAGATCGGCCGCGAGCCGACACCCACCACGGGAGACCTCGTCATCGACACCGAGACGCGCGGCTTGCCCCCGGCCGAGGCCGCCCGCGTGGTGCGCGAGACTTGCGCCGGCCTGGCGCGGCAGGGGCTGCGGCTCGACTTCAAGAAGGTCGACTCCGTGCTGCGTGGCCCCGTCCGCGCCGAGGTCGAGGCGGCCCTGGAGGCCCTGGACCTGCGCCGATGCATCCTGCTCCCCTGCAACCCCAGCCGCGGGCGGACGTTGGAGGGCGGCCACTACCGGGTGCATGGCGTCCCGCTGCACGAGACCGAGTTCGCCGCCGACCCCGCGCACCCGGCCCGGACCTCGTCGGCGTTCGAGTTGCTGGGTCCGGGCGAACTGCCGGTCGTGAGCGCGGGGCCCGGCGACGCCCTGCCGGAGGAGGCCATCGTCCTCGCCGACGCCCGGTGCGCCGCCGACGTCGCTGCCTGGGCCGCGCGGGCCGATCCGGGCTCCCTGTCCGCCGGCGCGGCCGACTTCCTGCAGGCCCTGCTTGCCCGACGCGGCATGGTCCCGCACCGCGCGTCTGAGCCTATGCCGACGGGTCTGCGGCTGCTCGTCTCGGGTAGCGCCTCGGCCACGAGCCGCGCGGCCATCGATCAAGCCGAGGCGTCGGGAACGCCGGTGGTCCGCCTGCCCATCACGGCGTCGGAGGGCTCGCCCGAGGTGCGGCGCGCCGCCCAGGCAATCGCCGAGGCGCTGTCGGCATCGCCCTGGGCGATCCTCTGCATCGCAGGCCCGCACTGTGCCGAGCCCGCCGCGCCGCACCGCCTCGAGCAGGCCCTGGCCGAAGCCGCGGCGGCCGCGCCGGCGTCCGTTCCGGTGGATCAGCTCCTGCTGGAGGGCGGGTCCACAGCCGCCGCGACGCTGGCCCGGCTGGGCCTACGCAGGCTACGGGTGGTGGGTCAGCCGGCGCCCGGCATCGTGCGCCTCCGGGCCATCGGCGCCGAAGCCCCGGAGATCGTCACCAAGCCCGGCAGCTATGCCTGGGGTGCGCCGTTTGGGTGAAGGGAGTGGGCCCATTCGTCGCATAGGTCCCATGCGTCCTGTGCTCCGCCGGGAAGCGCGGCCCTGCCGGTGATGGACTATACCGTGGGACCGATCGGCCCGACCTCTCAGCCTGCCTCCCGGTTCCGTGCCGCCACCTTCGCCAGCAGCTCAACGCTGGTGCGTAGGTCGGCCGCCAGCCTTGGCCGCATGGCGCTGAGTTGGGCCAGGAGGGCCTCGACGTGTGCGCGCAGCTCGGCTTCGTCGATGGGCGCCGCGTCGGACTGCAGGCGGGCGGCGTAGAGCCCGGCCAGCCTCTCGGTCTCGACCCGGTTCGCGGCGTCGGCGGCTTCTGCCTTCTGCCGGAGCGTGTTCATCATGCTAGGCGACATGGGGATCCTCTCTCTCCTGCCGTCCGCCCTGCCCGCCTGCCGGCCATGCCCCCGTGGCGGGGCTCGTCAGGCGTGGCGCCGCGCTACCGGGCGGGCTTGGCCGGATCGCGCTTCCACTCGTAGGCGCGGATCTCCAGATGCCCCATCGTCGGCGTGGTTACGGCGCCGGCCATGGTTGATCGGGTCGGCTTGCCGGCCTTGCCCGCTTCGGTGGTCTCCGTTCGCACGACCGGACCGGAGCCGTCCAGCCAGGGCTCCAGGTCGTAGCGGAAGGTCACCGGGCCCTCGGCGCCCTGGTTCATCACCAGCGCCAGCACGCGGTCGGGCAGCACATAGGCGGTCAGCCGCACGCCGGGAGCCGCCTCGGGCAGTAGGCACGAGCCGATCATCACGCCGTCGGTGAAGTAGGGCATGAAGCGCCGCCGCAGGCCGTTGCAGGCCTTGAGGGTGCGCGAGAGGCCCGCCACGCCGGCGATCCGCTCGGAGCCGTTGATGCCGTCGGGCTTGGCCGGCCAGACGTTGAGCATCAGGTTGTCCATGAAGGCGAACCGGGCCTCGGCCTCGGAGCGGTTGATGTTCACGTTCGGGCGCGGCGCCGGGAAGGCGTTGACGAAGGCCTGCCGGTCGGCGTACCCGCCCCAGTTCCAGGTGTAGTCGAGCCACTCGGCGTCGACCTCCACGTTCCAGAGCGACTCGCCGCTGAAGCTGGCCTCGGGGTCCTTGCTTCGTGCGTAGTCGCGGATGCGCTTGGTCAGCTCCTGGATGGTGGGCTTCTCCTGAGACGACCAGTACTGGTCCCAGCTGATGCCGGCGAAGCCCTTGTCGATCCAGCTCTTGCAGGCCTCGGCCACGTCGTCCTGCCACTTCTGGTTGGCCGGACCCACCTGCACGCAGGAGAGGCCCGTGGCGTAGGGCGGGTTCCAGCGCGGGAGCATCTCGGTGTGGTAGGTCCAGCCGTTGTTGTCGGTCACCTTGAGGCCGTAGCGTCCCGCCGTCTTGGGGCTGGCCTGCAGCACGCTGATGAAGGGTATGAGCGGCGCGCCGGCCTGGCGGCAGAGCCGGGCGGCGTCGAGCAGCTCGGCCTCCGTGCCCAGATGCGGGAAGGGCGCCGGAAGCGAGGCGTCGAAGCCGGGCTGGATCGACCAGAGGACCATCTCGGTGAGGCCGTGGTCGGAGGCCTCCTTCGCCAGGCCGGGCAGGTCGTTGAAGCGCCATACGGCGTCGGTGGGGTCGTTGGGCTGGTTCTGGCACATCCAGACGCTGCGGAAGCCGAGGGCCTGTCGGATGTGCGCGGGCATCTCATACCGGCGCTTCAGGTGGCTCCGCACCCACTGCCGGTAGGGCTCGATGCCCTTGGCCCAGCCGCTCTTGTGCGGCGTCAGCACCCACTCTCCGCTCTCCCACGCCTCGCCGGGGGGCGATGCCCGTGGGATGGATCGACAGCACGCGGAGACGCTTGGTGGCCTGTCGGAGCTGGAGCACCGTGGTGGTCTGCGGGTCCCAGCCCCAGCGCCGGGGGAAGAGGCTGAAGCCGCCGTTGAGGCCGCCCAGGTCCATCCAGCGGGCCCACATGCTGTGGAACATACCGCCGGACTTGTGCTCCACGGTGGTGTTGCTGTTGGCGTACCAGACATCGGCTTCGGGCAGGGCCAACTCGCGGAAGGGAGCCGAGCCGAAGCCGCAGGTCTTGAAGAGGGTCTGGTCCGGACCGGCCACATCGACCAGTCCGCGCAGGTCGGGGAAGATCACCTGCGGCACGGCGTGTCGCGTGCCGTTGTTCAGCCGGCAGCTCATGACCACCGATCGGCCGTCGGGGTCCGCCCGCAGCGTCACCTCGGCGGAGAGGGCGCCTTCCTCCGCGAAGCCCCTCCGCGTGGGACCGAGCGCAGGCAGGCGGATCGTCACCTTGCCGCGCTCCTTCACGATCTGCGCGCCGGCGGCGCAGCGGGCGTTGAGCCGCAGGGGCTCGAACTCGGGCAGCGGGTAGGCCGCATCGACCAGCCCGGCTTCGTCGGCGCCCGCCTCCAGCAGGAGGCCCGGTCCGGGGTACTCCATGCGCCGGATGGCGCCGGTATCGGTATCCAGCGTGATCTTCAGGCCGTTCAGCGTCGCCGTCGTAGTCCCCGCCTGCGCCATCGCCGCACCCCCTATGAGAAGCGCCGCCGCCAAAACCCAGTGTCGCATATTGGCTTCCTTATCGCAATGAGCATACAGCGTCGCGGCGGGGGGCTTAGCCGACCCGCGAGACGCACTCCTCCCAGAGGTCGGGCCGCTGCTCCCGAAGGGTGGTCAGGGGCGCGTCGCGCCTGCCGGAACCGATGAAGCACCAGGCGATCAGGCCGTACTCGTCGATCTGCCGCATGTCAGCGATCAGGCGGTCGGCGCTGGCCTGCGGGTCCGCCAGAGCACGCTCGACGCGCTCATGCAGCTGTCGGAGCGTCTTCTGCATGCCACGCGCCACGGCTTCACGCCGGTCCAACCGGAGCAGGCGAACGGTCTCCTCCCCACGGTTCGAGAAGCAGGAATGGACCGGATCGTAACGCGCCACCAGGTTGCCGGTCTCGGGGTCGAAGTCGAGGTGATCCCAAGGGTCATCGACCGTGGGATCGATCAGCAAGGGTCCGCCGTGATCATCCAACGGGAACCATTGCCCCTTGTACCTGCCGCACTCGGTGCAGTTCAGCAGGAGGTTCGGCCACGAGAAGGTTTGCCGCGGATAAGTGGACTTGGGCCGGAAGTGGTCGATGCTGTCTCCGTGGCTGTCGCAGCAGTACATGCAGCGCTGCCGCGGACCGGCCATGGCATGCAAGGTTGACCGGGTCGCGCCGCTGTCGTGCCCGTCCCAGGCCGCGCCGGCGGCTTTGGCCCACTTTTCCTGCGGGAGTCCTGCGATCTCGCTGTTCAGCCGGGCTTGGGCAGCGGCCATCGCGCCTTCGACATCGGACGCCAAGGGCAGCCGGGTGATGCGGCGCAAGCCTAAGGCTCCTCGTCCTGCGCCAGGCTCAGACGCAGTTGGCCGCAGCGATCCGCCTCGGCCTCGGTCATGTGGCCGCGAGAGCGAGCCTTCGCCTGCAGTCTGGCGTACTCGGCTCGGTCCCGCACGATCGGCTCAGACCGCGTATTGGCCAGGCGGAACGCGCTGCTCAGGAGGATGGTGTCAGGCCGTGCGGCGATGATTCGGCGGCGCTCCTCCTCCGAGACGGCTGCCGGCAACTCGTCACTCCCCGGCTCAGGGAGGACGAACAGGCCGTTGGGGTCGGCCGCCTGGCAGATGATCGGGCTGTGGGTGGTGACGATGAATTGGATCAGCGGGAACCGATCCTTCAGCCAGAAGCCGATCTCACGTTGCCATTCGGGGTGCAGGTGCGCGTCGATCTCATCTATGAGGACGACACCGGCGCGGACGATCCGGGTCCGGCCATCCTCGCCCTGGGCTGCCACACGGTCTACACCGAAGCAGTCGACAAGGTGGCGAAGGATGTCGGCCAAGAGGGCCAGCGCCGCCCGGTAGCCGTCGCTCATGTCCGACCAGTTCAGCCGGGCGCCTGCCTGGTCACGGAGCCACAGGCCGTTGGAGTCGACGCCATCCGCCGCCATGCCGTTGGGCAGGAGGTCTTCGTTGAGGATGGCCAGGACCAGGTCGAGCGTGGCGCCGGCCTCGGCGTTGCCCTCCAGGCGCTGGTACTGCAGCCGTCGAAGCCACTGGTCCGCTTCGGAGAGTGAGGCGGCCTCGTCGAACATGGTGACGAAACGCGCCGTTGCAGGCGCGACCATGCGGCGGGTGGCCTCGGGCGAGGCGCCGAAGACCCGGCGGAATGGCCCGTAACCGCAGGAGAACCAACCCGACGCCCTGGGCGACCAGATCGAGCGGCCCGCGGCCTGCCGCGGCACGGACATGGCCTGTACGGTTACCTCACCGTCGCCGGCATCGAGATCGAGCTTGGCCACAACCGGAGCAGTATCGGTCGGGCCGTTCCCGGCCATCCGGTCAAGCTCGTCAGGCTCCACCGTGACTGCGATGGAGCCGTTGCCCGCGCCGTGGCGCACCCAGCCTGCGAAGCTGGGCTGTAGCGTCCGGGCCGTATCGGGGCCGACGAGCGCCACGGCAATGGCCCGGAGCAGGGCGCTCTTGCCGGAGCCGTTATCGCCCGTGATCACCGTCCAGCCCGCGCAGGGGCCAATCGGCGGCCCAAGGTCGAAGTCAAGGCGCCGGAAACCCCGGATGTCCTCCAGCACTACCTTCCGCACGTACATTCGCCACACCTCGCGTCGAGCCGCCCACGTACCGGCATGGTACCCCGCCCGATGCCAACCCCTACCTCAGCCGTACCTCGAGCATCGCCACGTCGCCGGCCTTGACTGTCACCTTGATGCCTGCCGGGCCGGGATGCAGCCGCTTGCCCCTCCATGTCTCCATGGCCGAGGCGATCGCGCGGTTGCGCACCGTTACCGTGCCGGTCCAGTCGGCGAAGAGGCTGTTGTTGAAGAGGCCCACCAGCACCCGCTTCGGGTCCTTGTCATACAGGCAGGTGCGCACCGTGAGGCCGCCCGGGCTGACCGTCACCGGGCTGAAGCCGGACAGGTACCCCGACAGTACGGCCCGCACGCCCTTGAGTAGCCTGTAGGGCGGCTGCATATGGACCAGCTTGGGGTCGGCGTAGGTGAGCTTGTCGGTCATCCAGCAGTCGGCGCCGATGACGATGACGCGACCTTTGCCGGTCCTGTTCACGGTCACGAGCGCCTCGCCGGAGCCCGTGGCGAGGAGCACGCCGGCCGTGGCGGGGCTCAACGGCAGGTACGTGTAGGCTTCTTCGGGCTGCACGCGCCCCTGGCTGTCGATCGTGGCCGTGCCCTGTCGGGCCTCGCCGCCAATGGCCGCGCCCACCATCTCGGAGGGCAGGGAGCGGGCGTGGGCCGCATCGATCACCAGGTCGCCGCCCTGGCGCACGTAGCCGGTCAGCGCGGCCACCACGTCGGGGGTCATCTCCACGTCGCCGAGCATGACGACGGCCGCGTACTGGCGCAGGATCTCGGGCCGGCAGCGGTTATTGAGCACGTCGAAGATGTCGCCGAAGGGCGTGGGGCAGATGAAGCCGCGCTCGTCGCGCAGGTAGCTGGCATCCTCGTAGCCGGGCCAGACCATGCGGAATAGGGCGTCGATCTGGTAGTCGGACTTCTCGTAGGGCAGCTTGCCCCAGACCTTGTAGAGGTCGCCGCGGTAGAGGTGGCGCGGCATGTTCCATCCGTTGGTGAAGTCGAGCATAAAGGCCACCGGGGAGCAGAGCACGCCGCGATCGGGGCGCCTGGCGGTCCACTTCGCGATCTCAAGGTGCTGGCGGCCCAGGGGGCTCAGTTCGTTGGCGCCGCCGGGCAGCTTGTCGGCGGTGAACTGGGCGGCCTCGGTGCCGCAGATGCTGTCGCCTCCGGTGTAGCTGCTGAAGAAGAGGCGCTTGTGGAGGCTCAGGCTGCAGCCCTTGTTCGGTCCCTGGCCGTATCCGCCGCCGCCCTCGGTCCTGCGGTCGTGGTACATGTTGTAGCCGAAGCGGTTCCAGATGGAGGTGGCCTGCGACGTGAGCCTGCCGTACTGCCTCGAGGCCCCGCGCAGGAAGGCGAACATGAGGGTATCGCTGGGGAGGCCTTGCGCGGTCTCCAGACCCAGCGTCCTCGCGCCTCGGTCGGCGTAGTAGTGGGAGTAGTTGAGCGATCCGGTGGCGTTCATGTAGTTCATGTTGTCGGCGCAGATGCCGTCGTCCCACTTCACGAAGTCGGCCCAGCCGCCCTTGCGGTCGGTGAACGTGCCGCGGTCGGCGTAGGAGCCGATGTAGCGGCCATCCTGCTCGCCGTTGTCGTAGCCCATGAAGCGATCACCGAAGATGCGCGTCAGGGCGTCGTGGTGCTCCTGCGCCACTCGGGGCGTGGGACCGGCCTCGCCGAAGGGCACGTAGCCCCATATGTCGAAGAGGAAGAGCCCCCGCCGCTCCACCTCGCGCAGGCGGACCTCCATCTCGTCGAGGGCCTTGCGGTAGTCGCTGTCGGCCTTATAGTCGCGGCGCTGGGGCAGGATGCCGATGTGCGGCCAGCAGACGTCGCCGAAGTTGTAGAAGCTGTGGTACTGCGTCAGTGCGTCGGGGTTGATGTCGCGTGATCCGGTGAAGTGGAGGCCGTAGCCCAGGGTCGCGCGCTTCACGGGCTTCGGCTCGGTGGAGGCCCATAGCGGATGCTCCTCGGGCACGACGGGCCGGGTCCATGGCTTGTAGGCCGGGGCGCGGAGGGGCGGCGCGGCCGGTCGAGCGGCCGCGGCCCGAGCCGGAGGCGCCGGCGTCGGCCGGGCCA